>DATBWS010000055.1:0-2897 GCA_036514675.1 Candidatus Hydromicrobium sp. | reverse complement strand
TAAATGTAAAAATTTATTAATAATATATTTATCATATATTAAAAATAAATATTGATGCAATTCTTAACTGGTGGGCCCACCTGGATTCGAACCAGGGACCTCCGCATTATGAGTGCGCTGCTCTAACCAACTGAGCTATGGGCCCTTATTAATGAGGATAATCCTGTATCAGACAATTGGATATATTAATAGAAATCATAGAATAAGTCAATTAACCGGAAGTTCCACGTGCTACCTTTATCCATCCTATCAGATCAAAAATACCAGACCCGGATGCAACAGTTTGGACTTCTCCTGACTGTGTATCATAAACTGCTATTTGCCTGCTTTCAATATATTCAAAACTACTATCATATATATAGACAATAAAAGCAACGTATCTCCCATCAGGAGAAAAGACAGGTCTTGCTGCATCGGCTTCATAATCTATTTCAACTAACCCTGAACCGTCTATATTTATGATATATATATTACCGCCGTTAAAATTGGATGTAATAGTTCCATGCCTACCTACCCCGGTATAGGCTATCTTTCCGGTTGAATCCGGCATATCGAGAATCGAAGGCTGCTGCTCCCTAAGATTGGGATCATTGGTTAGTCTGGTTAAATTGCTTCCATCACTGTCGCAGATCCAGATATCGCCATCCTCCTCGAAATCTCCCAGAACCTGGAAAACTATTTTATCCTGCCGGGTAAAGAGATTAAAATTATCAAAGTTTGCTTCCATACCTTCAAATTGACTAATATCCAGTATTTCATAAGCCTCTCCGCTGGAAATATCAACTGCCACCAGTTTTTCATTTCTGGTAAAATAGCCCAGAACAGCTCCCTCTTCTATTTTTGGATGAAGAGTATGAAGAATATTGAATAACCTGCTGTCATCTCCGGAGAACAGTACCGGATCCAGGAAAGCGTTGTTTTCAGGTGAAAGCCCTTCCATATTCACATTAACTGCCCGGATATCACTGGTATCGATATTGACAATAGAAATGCCGCCATCACTGAAATTATTTGTGTAAGGGTTGATAACAGTTTCATAGGCAATATTTTCACTGTCATGTGACCAGACGGGTTTACCATATATATCAGCCATCAGTTCCATTGATTCAGTTTCTGTATAGTCAAATTCTTTAACCGTGTCCAGCTCTCCGGTAACAACATCTATGATACTTAATGCACCGTATGCACCCCTGCCTCCCTCATAAAATCCACAGCTTATTTTGGTGTTGTCCGGAGAAATACCGTATATCCTGCTCAGGTCATATCTCTCTTTTAAATCCGTATAGATAAGCCTCTCATCGGATCCATCGGGACTTACAGCTAAAACATTTGCTACCCTGTGCTCAAAATGCAAGGAATCTTCGTCGCTACCAACTTCAAAGTAAGCTATATAGTACTCCTCATCCTCTGCTACGGTACCTGTACTCTCTTCACCATCAGTAACTCCGCTTTCGAGTTCCTCGCCCGCTGTGTCCTCTTCCTCCTCCTCCTCGGGCTGACCTGTTTCAATTTCGTTACCGGGTAAGCTACACTTACCAGCCAGTGCAGATACACTTAGGAAAAGAACCATAACCAGGATTAGAATTGTGATATATATTTTTTTTATATTCATACAGCTCCCGGGAAAAATCTGATAAATTTATGCTTTTTCATAAACGGAAAAACATATTGATTATATTACATAATATTACATAATCAACCAGCAGCACTATAGCATATAATAATTTATTCTGTCCAATAAAATATACAGGTAAAATTCTTATGAAATAGTTCTAATAAAAATTTATATTAACTACTTGAGACATCATTTCAAAATCTTTGTCATTATGGAGAATATAAAGATTATTCTCAATACAAATCCGGGCAATAATACAGTCAATTGTACCGGAAATATTAAAACCTTTCTTTCTGCAGTCAAAATATATCTTAGCTGCTTCTGCATATGAGTCTTTTCCATTTTTTAAATAAAAGAATCTCTGTGAGTCCAGAAATCTCTTTAATAGATAAAAGTCTTTTTCCGTTTTAGTTCCCTGCAGTAATTCCTGATAAATATAGAAATTTATTCCAAAAGGAATATTCAAATTCAGTATTTCATCAAATTTTTCTGTTTTTTCATTTTCATTTCCGATTAAATAATCAAGGAATACCGAAGTATCCACCAGAACCATTACAATCCTCTTTCTCTTAGCTTTTTATATTCATAATCTCTTTCAAATTTTATTTTTCCTTTTATTTCTTTTGGACTCATCCTTTTATTTGTTTCAACAAATTCTTTAAGAGCTAAATTTATTAGTTCTTTTTTGGTAGAAACATTCGTATATTTGAAAGCTTCTTTTACCAATTTATCGTCCAGGTTTATATTAGTGCGCATAATCATACACCTCCATATACACCAATAATATAACATAATTTCCTCTAACAGACAACTAATATTCTATTTTTTATCATAACAATTAAAAATGTCCCGTATCCGGGTAGATCATATTTTTTTCAAGTTCATATTTTTAAATCAATTGCTTTTGCTTGAAGCTAAAATATCCGCCTTCAGCGACAATAATATGATCGAGGACACTTATCCCCAGGATACTGCAGGATTTGCATAACCTGTTTGTTATCTCTATATCATCGGTTGAAGGTTCGGGATCGCCGCTGGGGTGATTGTGTATGAATATAACCGAAGCTGCCGACTCTTTAATTACCGGTTTTATTACTTCTCTTGGATGGACTATGGAAGACGTCAAGGATCCCTGCGAGATTAAAACTTCTTTTATTACCTTATTCTTTATGTCCAGAAGCAGCACCCTGAACTGCTCTTTTTTTAGATCCTTAAGAAGCGGGATATAATAATTTGCCACTTCCTCACTGCACCTGAAGCTTACATTGTTTCCATTTTTCTC
>DATBWS010000054.1:0-8520 GCA_036514675.1 Candidatus Hydromicrobium sp. | reverse complement strand
GTCAAAAATCAAAAAATCATATATAAAATATAAAATAAGGGGTAGTTTTAACTACCCCTTTCTATGGTTTAAATTCTATATAATTTTCCTACTATATGATTCCTGCTTTTATTATTGCAACTGTCCGTCTATTATTACTATATCAGGAGTACCACTGGCGCATGTCAATGTATAAGTTGTACCATCTGATCCATATTCATAAGGAACTGTACCCCATGGATCTAAATCCGGTACATCAACCATATACTCATCACCTTCTATTGCAACATCACCTTCCAGAGCTTCAACCATTACGTCAAAGTCTCCTATAGGGTAAGCTTCTTCATCTGCGTTGTATACCTCCAATGCGGTAGCTATGTTTTTCATCTCACTCTGTGCCGCTGCTGTTCTGGCCCTGTTTCTTAATGCCATGTAGCTTGGAATGGCGATAGCTGTCAGAACTGCCAGTATGATAATTACTACCATAAGTTCTACCAGTGTAAAACCTTTTTTCTTTCTATATAGATTTCTATACAGCCATTTCATTTTTTATACCTCCTTTATTTACCAAAAATTTAATTTTATTATTGTACTTAGTTATATTATACTTATTAATAAAATTTTCAAACATATATTTAATAATATTTTTAGACTACTTATATTTATATTATAAAGTAAGTATAAAGTAAATTATTATAAATTGCAACAATAAATTATAAATATCTAAAAAATAATGAAATACTTGTTTAATAATTATTTTTTAATATTAATTAATCAATTTATTATATATTACATGTTCTGATATATATTGAACATAGGAAGATACATTGAAATAACAATTATACCTATAAACAGAGCCACAAATAAAAGCATTATCGGTTCCAATATGGTAACCAGTATGTCTATTGTATTTGATACTTCCTTTTCATAAAAATCGGCAATTTTTGCAGATATTTCATCAAGGGTACCGGTTCTCTCCCCAACTGCGATCATCTGTATCATCATAGGAGGAAATACTTCCATTTCTGACATCGGATCGGAAATATTCTCCCCTTCTCTTATGCTTTTTCTGATTTTTTCAAGCGCATTGACAATCAATATATTATCTGCAACTTCTTTTGCAATTTCCAGGGAATTTAATATTGGAACTCCGGTAGCCAGCAGTATCCCAAAATGCCTGCTGAATCTTGATAAAGACATTTTTCTAAAAAGATCCCCTAATTTTGGAATATGTATTTTTAACCTGTCCATAAAATATCTTCCTCTGGGGCTTCTTACAAATTTTCTGAATAAATATCTTCCCCCGAATACTACTACAAATAAAATAATGTAAAAATAAAATTTCTTAAACAGGCCGCCGACAGATATTATTATCTGAGTAATCATCGGTAATTCTGCCCCCAGCTCATCATATATACTTTGAAAAGTGGGAACCAGAAATATTATTATCACCATAGTTATGATTACGGCAAAGACAAGGACAAACTTTGGATAGGCGGTCTTATTTCTTACCTTCAACTTAATTTCCTCTTCTTTTTCCAGGAAATCAGCAAGATCATTCATAGTTCTATCCAGTACTCCTCCTGCTTCACCGGCCCGTATCAAACTTACAAATAATCTATTAAAAATATTAGGGTGCCTTCCCATTGACTCCGAAAGAGAATGTCCCGATTCCACATACATCCTGATTTCAGAAATTACAGTCTTAAATTTTGGATTTGGGGTCTGCTTCTCCAGAACTATAAGAGATTCCAGCAGTGACATTCCTGAAGAAATTAAAGTTGCAAACTGCCTGGTAAAGACAACCAGATCCCTGGCTTTGATACGGTTAAAAATACTAAAACTTATTGTTTTATTTTTAAGTTTAATTTTGTCTTCTTTAAGTTTATTGATATTAATAATAAAATAACCCATATCCTTTAATTTTGATACGACCGAATCCGTGGTGTCGGCATCGATCGAACCTTCTACTGCTTCGCCTTTCGAATTTCTGACCGTGTAATTATATACTGACATAATTATTAACCTCGATATTTATTATTTACAGATAAACCTCAATCATGAATCATTCTTTTTACTTCATCTATATTATGCGCTTTTTCTAATGCTGTCTCTTCGGTAATTTTACCGGTTTTACAGAGATTCGCCAGTGACATATCCATAGTTATCATCCCTCTCCTCCCGCTGGCCTGTATTGCCGAATAAATCTGATGTACTTTCACTTCTCTAATCATATTCTTTATTGCGGTAGTAACAAACATCAATTCGGTTGCAGGTACCCTCCCGTCTTTTTCCTTATTGGGTATTAGTTGCTGCACAAGAACCGCTTTTAAAGTTCCCGCCAATTGGGCTCTTACCTGCTTTTGTTGATGAGTCGGAAAAACGTCTATAATTCTATCAATTGTCTGCGGTGCATCCTGAGTATGCAGGGTCGAGAAAACCAGGTGTCCTGTTTCGGCTGCCGTAAGTGTACTTGATATTGTCTCCAGATCTCTCATTTCTCCTACCATTATAACATCGGGGTCCTCTCTCAGAATATATTTAAGAGCGGCTTCAAATGAGTGTGTATCGGTTAATACCTCTCTCTGGGATATAATGCTTTTTTTATGAGTAAATAAATATTCTATAGGGTCTTCTATAGTTATGATATTTTCAGATCTATTTCTATTAATCATATCTATTATGGCAGCAAGGGTAGTTGATTTACCGCACCCGGTAGGGCCGGTCACCAGAACCAGGCCCCTGGGATAATTGGCAAATTCTTCAATTTCTTTCGGTAAATTCAGTTCTTCAATACTGGGTATTTCCCTTGAAATGTATCTGAAAGCAGCAGCCAGTGTATTTCTCTGATAGTAGTAGCTGCACCTGAATCTTCCATGACCGGGCATTGTGTATGAAAAATCAACTGCCAGTTTTTCCTTCAGTCTTTTCCTTTGTTCCTCGTTTAATACTCCGGTCAACATTTTTTCCGATATTTCCGGAGTAACTTCTCCAAATTTTTCCAACTTTATTAATCGGCCGTGCATTCTTATAATAGGAGGAAGAACACATACAATATGAACATCTGACGCATTGCTTTTTACCGCTTCAAGTAAAATATCATTAATATCCATCTTTTCCCCATTTATTTAATTGTTATTTATTTTATTATGTTATTTCAATTTTTTATATATTGCTCAAAACCATCTTTCTAATACTGTCTGTCCGGGGCAATATGCCAAACCAGATTTTAAAAGATAATGCTGCCTGATTTATCAGCAAATCTATGCCATTTACAACCGTTGCCCCCTCTTTTTTTGCTTTTTTTAAAAATCCGGTTTCTACCGGCCTGTAGACCATATCAAAAATAAATTTCCCTTTAAGATTCCAGCTTTCGGGTACAGGCAGCATATCTTTATGGGAACCGGTATCCATTCCCACCGGAGTGCAATTGACTATTAAATCAATATTCTTCATTTCGCCGTTTATATCATTAATGCTGTTTAAAGCTTTTACTTTTTCACTTCCTACAGATTTAAAATCATTTATAATACCGGTTATTTTCTCTCCGGTCCTGTTATAAACAAATATCCTTTTAATTTTTTTCTGTAGTATTCCATAAATGGCGCTCC
Organism: Candidatus Hydromicrobium sp.; assembly: GCA_036514675.1. Taxonomy (GTDB): domain Bacteria; phylum Actinomycetota; class Humimicrobiia; order Humimicrobiales; family Humimicrobiaceae; genus Hydromicrobium. The sequence goes on along the minus strand of DATBWS010000054.1, from coordinate 4,930 downwards.
TTGCAGCACCACCTGCCCCTATGATCAGACATTCGCTGCCTGTCCATTTGAATTTTTTTTTATCCAGTGATATTAAAAAACCTTCCACATCGGTATTAAAACCGGTTGAAATCCTTTCTCCCTGATTAAATTTTACTGTATTTATAGATTTTATAATTGATGATACCCTGTCCGGTCTATCTATTAATTTAAAAACTTCTTCCTTGTAAGGCATCGTTACATTTAATCCTAAAAACCCCAATTTTTTCGCACCATTGAATGCTTCCTTAAGATCCTTCCGCCTAACCTCAAATGACAGATAAATAGCATCCTGGGAGTATCTTCCTATAAAATAATTCTGAATCCTGGGGGATAGGCTATGCCTTACCGGATTACCGATAAGCGCTATTACTTTTGTACTGGAACTAATCATTTTATCTATGTATGTTGCTAATTAATTATTACATTGATACCGTTAAAATTTGATTTCGAATATATTATATTTTTTGCTATCTTTAATTTCCTCTTTTTTAACATCCGTTACCACAGAGAATGACGGACCCTTTTTTACCTCATCCATAAATTTCTTCAGATCCTCTTCTTCTCCCTGACAGACCACTTCTACTTTACGGTCAAAAGTATTTTTTACATGACCGTTAATACCATATCTTACGGCTATAGACTCTACAAAATACCTGAAACCTACACCCTGCACCCTGCCCGACAGTAACAATTCGTAAGTTTTAATATTTTCAATCATATATCTTTTAAATTAATTATTATAATAATACTAAAAAATTTTTATATTTTCAACTTCTTAAACTTTTATAACTTTTATTATATTTTAAATCCCTGTCTTTAAATTCTAAAAATTGAAAAGGGGTTTACTTTACCCAGACCGCATATAACCACAAACTCATTGGGATTTGCACACTTCGTTTCAGCATCATCTGACATTGATACCATTTTCCCAATCATAAACTTTTTAGGATTTTTATATGGCTGCAATATGTCCATAACTTCGCCAACCCTGAACTGATTCTTTACATTTAAAACCGGCCCGTTATATTTGTTACTAAAATCATGGCAAATCCCGATAAACCTGTATTTTGTTATATAACCGACATTTTCATTATTTTCAAGTTCGCTCTTATCCTTTGAAAACATAAAGCCCGGCGTAAAATTACGATGGGAACACTTATCGAGCTCACCAGTCAGATAAGATATTTTACTATCTGTAAATTTATTCTGCTTGATATAATCGAGTGCTTTCCTGTAAACCCAGGTTGTAAGGCTTACATAATTTTCTGTCTTCATCCTTCCTTCTATTTTGAAAGCATCTACACCTATATCTACCAGCAATTTTAATTTACCCAGCAGGCAGAGATCTCTTGAATTATATATATAAGTTCCTTTTTTATCCTGCTCAACCGGAAAAAACAAGTTTGCTCTTTCCTCTTCCATCAAATAATACTTCCATCTGCAGCTGTGCGTACACTCCCCTCTATTGGCGTCACGGCCGGTCATATATTTACTCAACATACACCTTCCGGAATAGGAAATGCATAACGCACCATGTATAAATATCTCTATTTCAATATTTGTTTTTTCTATAATAGTTTTTAAATCGGAAAAATTTATTTCTCTTGCCAGATTTACCCTGCCTGTTCCAAGTTGCCCAAGAAAATTTACTGCCAGGTGATTGTTTATGTTGGTCTGTGTACTTATATGTATTTTTCTCCCCGGTAGAAATTCCTTTATCAACTCCAGAACACCAAAATCGGATACTATGATAGCATCCAGGTCTATATCTTTTAATTCTTTCAAGTATTTTCTTAACCTGGATAGTTCGCGCTCATAAACTATAGAATTAAGAGTAAAATAAATTTTTACCCCGCTTTTATGTGCATATTCAACACCTTCTTCTAATTCCGGAAGGGTAAAATTTCCTCTTATGCTCCTTAAATTAAATTCTTTTCCTCCCGCATAAACAGCGTCTGCGCCATAATTAACTGCATATTTCAAAATATTAAGATTGTTGGCAGGCACTAAAAGTTCGGGTATTTTTTTATTTTTTAACATAATTCGATAAAAGTTACTTTTTTAAAAACTCTGTAATTAATATACCATCACCCGTATCAAAAAAATAACTGCTGAAACTTCCGGAATTTGTCACATAGCTTATATATTCCTTAATCCCGTTTACACTTTTCAAATCATGTTTACTGATCTCCTTTTTAAAAATTTTATCACCATAAAATATATTATCCGCAACTATTATTGCTCCTGACTTTAACTTATTTTCTACAGCCTTTATATAGAGGGGATACTCATATTTTGCCGCATCAATGAATACAAGATCAAATTTGTCCTTAAGATCCGGTATTATCTTTAAAGCGTTGCCGGTTAGAAATTGAAATTTTTTCTCCGGAAATTTACTCCTGATGAATTTTTCTGCTTTTTTTACCCTTTCCTGGTTTAAATCTATTCCCGTATAATAACCTTTTTTTAAGTTTTTAATTAAAAAATAAGATGAAAATCCGGTTCCGCATCCAATCTCCAGAATATTCTCCGGGCCAAGAAAAAGACAGATTATTTCAAGAAATCTTCCGGTAATCTTTTTAATGACAGGCACCTTATTAAGATCCGCATTTTTTATAAGGCCAGCCAGCATTTTTTTTTCTTCAAGATATGCCTGCATCCGGCTAATTTGCATTACTTCTGTTTTTTTCATGTTCTTCCAGGGTGGAGGCAAATGAATGAGTGTGTGTTTCACTATCTGTTACTACAAAATACAGATAATCTACGTCTGCAGGGTTCAATGCGGCTTCAATCGAAGCCAGACCCGGATTACAGATAGGGGTTGGCGGTAAACCGGCATGGATGTAGGTATTGTAAAGTGATTCATTTTCTTTATCTGCGTCAGTCAGGCCTTCTTCCCATTTATCTAAAATATAGCTTAAAGTAGCATCTATATCCAGTTTCATACCTATATCCAGCCTGTTATGAATAACTGCTGAAATTAAAGCCCTTTCTTCAGGGACATAAGCCTCTCTTTCAATCAGAGAAGCAATTTTTAATACATCATAGCGGTTCAAGTTTTTATTTTCTGCAAACGAGTAGTCCAGACTTCCGGTCTCAAGCTGATACTGGGCAAGCATCATCTCAATAATATTTCTGGCGGTATAATCTATAGTTATTTCATATGTTTTTGGGAATAAAAATCCCTCCAGACTCTCCGCATCCTTTAAATAATCATAACTATAATCACTGATATCTACGGCCTGCTCCATATCCTCATTTTTAATAAATGGTACATCACCGGTCACCCTTTCTATAATTTGTTTTACGGTAAAGCCTTCCGGAATAATAAATTTATAGGTTATTACTACCGGACCCGCCGTTATTTTAGTTAAGACTTCTTCATACTCGGAACTTGCTTCCAGTGTATATATGCCGGGTATTAAACTTCCTTCCTTACCTCTCTCCTCTACAAACAATCTGAAAAGGAATGCACTATCAATTATCCCTTTTTCTTCCAGAAGCCCGGCAATTTCCTTCAGAGTCATCCCTTCCTTTATTTCAAATTCGACTTCGGTCCCTTCCGGGACAATATCCTTTTTTTCTCCGCTAAAAAGGCCGCAGGAAGTTATATAAAAGAAAAGCAGAGATATCACCAAAAGCAGAATTATTAAGTTAACCCTTACTGTAAATTTATTTCTTAACATTTTTCGATTTTCCTTTTTCTCCTGTTTAAATAATCACCAAGAATTATGCTTGCCGAAAACTTATCAATCATCTTATTTTTAGAATATTTACCGAAAAGCTTTGATGGGATTTTTGTGGTATATCTCTCATCTATATAATCAACTTCGACATTCATGTTTTTAACTGTATTCTCCACAAAATCAACGGTCTTTTTTGCCTGAGCGCCCACTAATCCCTTAAGGGTAAAGGGCATTCCCACTACTATTTTTTTAATATTATATTTATTTATAATTTCCCTGATTTTTTCATCTACTTTTTCATCATTTCTGATTACTTCAAGCGGTGTAGATATAATCTCCAGTTCATCTGAAACTGCAACTCCTATTCTTTTATCTCCTATATCCAATCCCAGAATTCTCATTTTTCTTTTTTTAATATATCCAAAACTCTGGACTTTACAAAATCAATGGCACTACCCAGAGAGCCGGCATCCGAACCACCCAGCTGGGCAAAGGAAGGCTTACCTCCGCCCCCGCCTTTTAATTTTTTACTGACTTCTCCGGCAATCTTACCGCAATCTATTCCTTTTTTCACCAGATCTCCTGTGACCTGCAGGATCATAACAGGTTTATCATTTAAAATATTCCCAAAAACGATAAAAGTATTCACTCCTTTAAAATAATCCTTAATCTCATCGCCTAATATCCCCATTTTATTAATTTCCATATCAGACATTATCTCAGACTTTGAAAAATCAAAATCAATTATTTTTAAACCGCTGGTGGAAGAATCATACTTAAACTTATCCAGTATTTCTTTTTTTGCAATTTTTACCTGCAGTAACACCAGTTGCTCTTCTTTTTTCTTTATATTGTCTTTGACTTCTTCCAAGATATCCAATACTTTATTATCTTCCACTTCCAGGCTGGCGGAGATCTTATTCAATATCCTTTCCTTTTCTTCCAGATAATTATATGCATACATACCTGTTGCTGCCTCTATTCTTCTTAAATTGGCACCAATGCTGGTTTCTGCCGTAATCTTAAATATGCCAATGTCCCCCGTCCTTCCGACATGAATACCACCGCATAGCTCTCTGCTATAATTATTTATCTCTACTACTCTCACAAATTTACCATACTTTTCACCAAATAAAGACATGGCCCCTATTTCCTCTGCAAATTCTCTTGTGGTCTCGAAACACCGCACAGAGTCGTTGTTTTGTATTTTCTCATTTACCATT
>DATBWS010000053.1:0-6481 GCA_036514675.1 Candidatus Hydromicrobium sp. | reverse complement strand
TCTCGGAAGTAAGAATATCATAAAGTGCTTTCCAAACCTCTTTGCGTTAAATGCGATTTTTGTGATCGGTAAGTCCTGATATTTTTATTCATATAACATCTGATAAAAGTAATAGTTTCCCATTACTATTTTTACATATTCCCTGGATTGTTCGTAAGTGATACTTTCTATGAATTCATCGGTATCCATATTGCCTCTATCGGAAACCCAGCCGCTCATTCTTCCCGGACCGCCGTTATAGGCCCCCACACAGTAGAATTCATTCTGTCCAAAGTTATCAAGCTGCTGTCTTAGATAAAATGTACCCATTCTTATATTTGTATCAGGATCAAGAAGCATATTGACATTATAATTTGAAATGCCTATCTGGCCGGCAATGCCTTCCCCGGTTGCCGGCATGATCTGCATCAATCCCTGTGCCCCTGCATAGGAACCGGCATCGGGCTGGAACATGCTTTCCTGTCTCATTACAGCCAGGGTAAAAAGCGGATCAAGGTTATACTGACTGCTGTATTTCTGGACTATTTCCTTATAACCATAGGGATATAACAGATAATGAAGGTAATCCGTATAAGGTTCGGTCAGTTTGGATTTAAGTTGTTTAAGATTATCATAAATTATATTGATCGAGCTTGAATAGTCCTCCGATTTTAAAAATAAAGTCGCAATCTCAAGTGTTCTGATTGGATCTTCCTTTATCTCGCTGCTTCCCGCTTCTATCTCAAGTGATGCACTGTTAAAAAATTCAAGTTTGAGAAGCTCTATCGCCTTATTAATATGATTTATCTCGCCGCCTTCGATATGGCTGTCCTCTTCCAGTATAGAATATATATCCGGAAGTATATATGTGATCCCGGGATTTTCAGGATTTAATCCGGTGTTTATTTCTTCTATCTGTGCCTCTTTATTCAAATCCTCAAGTGTTTTAGCGGACGCAAAGGTATAATAAGAATAAGATGATAGTTCTATGATCTTTTGATATAAACCTGCTGCCGTAGTGTCATCTCCAAGTTTCTGGTAACATTTTGCCTGCCAGAATAACCCCTTTTCTTCCAGTCGGGTGCCTTTAAATGAAGATGCGAAATTGGAAAAGGTGGTTTTAGCGGAGTTATAATCAGCCGATCTATATTGTATCAAGCCAAGTTCCCATAATGCATCGGCAAGCTTATCTCCGCCGGGGTAACTTGTAGATACTCTCTGGAAATAAATTGCGGCATTATTAAAATCTCCACTCAAAGAATATATTCTGCCTGACCTGTAAAGTGCATCGTCACTGTAATTGCTTGCCGGGAAAATTTGTATAAGTTTCTCGTAATATGAAATGGCATCCGCATCCTGGTCCAGATTTGTCAGGGATCTACCCAGAAAATAAAGACTGTCGTCTGCTACGGAACCCGATGGATACTTTTGATAGGATTGAAGCAGGAAGTCCCTTGCTTCGCCATATTCACCCATATTGAAATAGCACATGCCTTTTTTAAATAATACCTTACTATAAAGATCCTGGGACAGGCTATTTACGTAATCTCCCTGCAGTAATCTATTAAACTCATCCAGGGCGGAGCTGTAATGATATATGCCGAAGAAAATCTCTCCCCTTGAGTATATCTCATCTGCCGTGGGAACAAATGGCTCTATCGAACCTTCCTCCGCAAGTCTCGCCAAATTCTCCAGGGCGATTTCCGAATATTCATGAAGTGGGTATTTTAGCCATAATTCTTTATAGTTCTCCGAAGCGAGAACTTTTTTACCGTTTTTTTCCTGGCAGGCAGCCAGCTGGAACAGGCTGTAAGGCACATAAGAAGACTCTGGAAAGCTGGTAAGGAAATTCGTATATTCACTTTCGGCAGTTATGTAATCTTCCTTGATATAGAATACATCCGCATATTCCATATTGGCAGTTTCTGCCCAGATACTGTCAGGATAATTTTTTATTATTTTCAGATAATATTCTTCTGCCTGATAATATTTTTCCTGTGAAAGGAGGATTTTTGCCATATAATAAAAAATATGGTCCTGGAGAATCAGGTAGCTGTCCTTTATCTTATTTAAATAAAATTCTGCAATCAGGTAGGAATCTTTATCAAAATATTCCAGAGCTTTAGAAAACAATAGTCTTAATTCTGAAATATCCATAGTTTCCGTATTAGTATCATCGGTGCCGGTTTTTTGCCTATCGGAATTGGTGCCTTCCTGTGGAGAAACACCGGTTTCTTTATCTTCGTTTCCCGTTCCATCGATATCGTTTATTTCTTGCTCATCGCTAGTCTCTTCGCTTTCAGGATCCTGATCTGTCGTTTCCTCTGCGGGTTCTGTTTCGGTAGTCTCAGTGTCTGCACCATCACATCCCTGTGCAGCAAAAATTACCGGGAAAACGAGAACCACGGATACAAAGAAAATAAAAATTTTTATAATTTTACTTTTCATTTAATTAAATCATGGTTAAAAACTAAAGAGATTTTACCCTACAATAGTCTTATTGTAAATCGAGCAGGCAGTCAGTACTCGTGATAAGAATACGAAAATAGTATAATTTATAATAAATACTAATTTGTCCTCAAAGGAGTAAGGAGGAGTATATTTGAATATTTTCAGAAGAAAAAGAAAAGTCGGTATAGCATTAAGCGGTGGAGCGGCAAGGGCACTTTCTCATATCGGGGTTCTGGAAGTATTGGAGAAACTCGGAGTCAAGCTTGATGCGGTGGCCGGTACGAGCATGGGAGCAATAATCGGTGCATTTTATTGTTCCGGGATAACTCTTGAAGAAATAAGATCTTATGTGAAATCCATGAACTGGAAGAGCTTCTTGCTTTTCTCCGATCTGGTATTGTCCCAGAATGGCATTATTAATGGCCGCAGGGTCGAGAACGTGCTGAGGAAGTTTTTGGGAAATAAGACATTTAAAGACTGTAAGATACCTTTTTGCTGTGTCGCAGCTGATCTTATTAAGGGAGAAAAGGTGATATTATCCGAAGGGAAATTAGTCGATGCGGTCAGGGCTTCTATTTCTATTCCCGGCTTTTTTTCCGCCGTATGTATGGACAACCGGATTCTTATTGACGGAGGATTGATAGAGCCGCTGCCCACGGAAGCCATAAAAACAAAGGGTGTTAATTTCATCATAGCTTCATCCATCAGGTTTGAAAAAGACAGAGAAAAATATATTAATTTTTTTCAGGAGAATAAGGGGGATTTCAGGACAACTGAGGAAACTATACCCTGTGTAATAAAGAGTGATTTCGAAACTGGAAAACGAAAATTCCCAGATCTAAAAAAGATGCCCCGATTAAAAAGACGGGGTGCAGCAAGACTTTCGGTCAACAACATAATTGACACCAGTTTTAATATCATGCACCGTGAAATCAGCAAAAAATTTCTTAAACTCGCAGATCTGGTAATAGAACCCGAAGTGGGAGATTTTGGTTTTTTTGATCTGATGCATGGAAGCCAGATCATCCAGAGGGGAGTGGAGGCTGCTAGGGAGAAGATTCCCGAAATCAAAAGAAGATTGAATCTATAGTATTATTTCCAGCTCTATCTCATCCCTTATATTTCATACAGAATAGAGATAGTTTATACCTTGAGATTTAATATCTTTCGGGAGTAGGCTATATAAATTATTGGCTACTCTTTCTTATCTTTGAAAATCGGAGATGTAATTATTGACCCTGTTTCAACGAATGCTCTTTGGGTAACAATTAATATATGATGTAATTTTATTTGTTGTGGTATAGTCGAATTAAATAGTGGTATCTTGACAAGATACTTGTTAATTGTTAAATTTATTAATATTAAAATAACCAATATGCAAAAATTAGGAAATTTAAACTATTAGCTAGTGTTCATAGCTATTTTTTTGTTGTTTAGAAGGGATATAAATGTTTGATATATTAGTATTGATACTTTCTTCAATTATTGCTTTTACTATTATTTATTTTATTTTTAGAATATTTTTTAATGTATTTTTGAACGTTAGAAATCTCAAAAGTTTCAAACAAAATACTAAAGAGGATTCTATTGTATTATTGGAAAAAGATATAAGAGATGCTAAAAATACTTTATATATTTATTCTGGAAAATGTGATGAAGATACATTTAATGATGAAAGAATTGAAAAAGCAATGGCTGAAAAGTATAGAAATTTAGATATTATTGTAATTATTGAGAATGATTTAGGTGAAGAGAATAAAGTAAGAGAATATGTTGAAAAAGGATATATAAAAAAATTATTTAAAACTTATAAAACTTATCTATATCATTTTAGAATTGTAGATAATAAAAGGGTTTTTATTGAAAAACATCAACCTGGTAAAGACAAAGATCAGAGAGAATATTTATTTTCGTATAATAGAAGATATATAATTCAATTTAAAAGAATTTTTTTCAATATTTTCAAGGATAACGTAATACCTATTGCAGCTTAGTTAATATGTATAGTGTTTTAGAAGCACTTTATAAGCTATTTGATAGAATATCCCTCTATAAAAATCAGCTTTGTCTTAATTCCTTTATAGATTATGAAGTAATGTTATCTATAATTCTTGCGGTTTTTGTAGGAATATCATTTCTATTTGTTACAGATAATAATAAATCCTTTGAAAATCCTAATAAGGCGATAATGGATACTGAGCCCTTAAAACTATTATCTTCAAAAGAACGCAACAATGTATATAACCTTAACAGAGAATTTATGAATATTTTAGGATTATTGATAATAGTGATTGGCATAATCTTTAATCTTTTTCTGTTGGATGTTGGATTTCATGATGAAAATTTAACAATAAAAATGATTTTTTTGTTTAAAGCATATTTCAGTTTTACAATGATATATTCTATTGGATTAATTATCCGAAAATATGTTTGTGGGATACTTATAATGAGAAACATCGAAAATAAATTTCCATCCAATCCAAATTAGAAAGTGTTTATACCAAAATCTAGATATGAACCTTATTCCGGTAGTGTTCTATGGCATATAAATCTAAATATTATTATTCCTATTTTTTTTAGTAATTATTTTATCATATAACTTTCACGTTAACAGTAATAATTCTGAATAAGTCAACTATGATTGTCCTGAAATCAAGAGAAGATTGAATCTATAATATAATTTCCAGCTCGATCTCATCCCTTATAGGTATTCCGTAGTTGCCAATAAGCGGTATTGATGGTTTTAATTCTCTGGATAATTTTACTGCTTCAGGATATATATTCTTCAAAGTAAAGTTTCTCTTTTGATAGAATTTCAAAGCATCGATATTGTCATTTGTGGTTAACAGCCACACCCTTTTTATTTTTTGTTTTCTGGCTAAAGTTATGATTGCATCAAGCATAGCTGAACCTATACCCTTATTTTCCTTAAGGCTATTGACTGATGTGATTTCCAGTTCTTTGCCCAATATCTTATATGTAATTAGTCCGACTTTTTCCTTATTTAGGGTAGCAATAATACCATCTAGATCATTTACTCTATGAATAATACCTTTTGTGACCATTATATCTCCACCCCAGAAATCATTAAAAATGGACCTGATCCATTGCTTATCACTATTTTTTATTTTCCTTATAATTATTTTTGTATTCATTTTATAATTATGTATTGTCTTGTCGCTTATTATATAATAAAAAGATGAAAGATATTAAGCAAGACTGATGATTGTTAATTATACAGGAGTAATAATATGAATAAAATTCGTCTCGGTATAATAGGTCCCGGCCTCATCTGGGAAGGGCAACACAAGCCGGTTTTAAAAAAATTAGAGGATAAGTTTGAGATTGCTGCATTCTGTGCCACAAGTGATAAAAGCAAGCATAAGATAAACAAGGAGTATCCAGTGATGCCTTTTTACAAAGATTATAAGGCACTGCTCAGGGAACCTTTTATAGATGCTGTTGTTATACTCACCCCCATACCGTTAAACCCGGTAATTGCTTTAGCTGCTCTTGATGCGGGCAAAGACGTATTCATGGAAAAGCCAATGGCTACAAATGTAAAAGAAGCAAAGGAACTGGTTAAAAGAGAGAAAGAGACAGGGAAGCGAGTTTTTATTCTGGAACAGTTTGTTTATAAAAGTTACACAGATGAAATACTGAAAATAATAAATTCCGGCAGACTTGGAGATGTTCTTGTATTTGAAAAAGCATTCCATGGCTATATAGGTCATAAAGAAGGCAGTGAAGACTATGGGAATACGGAGTGGAGGATCAATCCAAAATACCCACTGGGTATGCTTTTTGACGGAGGTATCCATGATATAGCGATGCTTTCCAAAATATTTGGCAGGCCCCTGAGTGTTTATGCTGCAGGGATCAAATACAGGCAGGACGGGTATGGGGATTATGATTACCAGTCCATGGTTTTTGGATATGAAAATAGTCTGATAGGCACTTTTAACAACTCGTATTACCTTGATGGGCAAAAGAACTATTTTGTTATAAGAGGGACAAAAGGTCTGGTATTCTATGAGGAAGGTCTGGAAAT
>DATBWS010000052.1:0-4856 GCA_036514675.1 Candidatus Hydromicrobium sp. | reverse complement strand
CGGCCAGCTAATTTACAGAAAAACCTAATACTCCAGAAGTATTCCATCGGTGTAATCCCAATAAAATAAAAGATTATCGTTCTCTTTGAAGTCAGGGAAACTTCCATCATTCTTTATTTCAATTTTTATCTTCCCCAGATTATCCGAAATCACCTCAAACCTTATGTCAGGACCTTCGAATATGACCGACTTCACCTTTCCACTGAAAAAGTTCTTATTTTCCTGCGGCTTTCCGGTTATCTTTATCTTTTCAGGCCTGATGAAAAAAACAGGAGGAATTACCTTGCCTTTGGACCCGGATAATCCGGTTATCCCGGGAATGTCTTCACAACCCCTCTTAAAGTCGCCTCTTAAAAATATCTTGCCTCCGTTCTTAGTCTCCAGTACAAATATACAATTATCTTTTTTTATCGAAGAAATAGGAATGAAATTACCCGCTCCGATAAAATTTGCAGTAAATATACTCCCCGGACAATTGTAAATAGAGTCGGGAGTTCCCATTTGAATTATGACTCCTGCATCCATAACCGCTATATTATCTGACATGGTAAGAGCTTCACCCTGGTCATGAGTTACATACAGGAAAGTAGTTCCAATTCTTCTTTGAATTTCCTTTAATTCGCCCTGCATGGAGACTCTTAGTTTTTTATCCAGTGAAGCCAGGGGTTCGTCCAGAAGAAGTATCTTTGGTTTTACTATTAAGGATCTTGCCAGAGCCACCCTTTGCTGCTGGCCGCCGGAGAGTTCCGAAATTCTTCTTGCCTCAAATCCTTTAAGGTTCACTATATCCAGGATACTATCCAGTTCCTCTTTTATCCTGTAGGAAGGAAATTTCCTTTTCTTAAGTCCGTAGGTGATATTTTCCCGGACATCCATATGAGGAAATAGAGCAAGATTTTGAAAAACCATCGCAGTATCTCTCAGGTTGGGGGGAATGCCTTTCATATCTTTGCCGTCGATTACGACCGTTCCCTCATCCTGTTCTATAAATCCTCCCAGGATTCTCAAAATCGTAGTTTTACCACATCCTGAAGGACCGAGAAGAGAAAAGAATTCTCCTTCCCTGACCTTGAAGCTGACCTTATCGACGGCAAGAATATTGCCATAGCTTTTTGATATTTCTTCTACCCGGACGATATAATTCATCAGATTTAAAAATATCCTGATTTAATCTATTGTTGAAAGCTCTTCCCAGAAATTATTGTAAGCTGCTACCACTTCTTCGGGAAAATTCAGCTGCCACACCAGTTTGGCTAGTTCTTCATCCGTGAATACGTAAAGGTTCTTATCTATCCCTTCAGCCAGATCGATTGAACCCTTTACCGTAGTCGTGTAGCCGCCTTCACTTACTACCATAGCTGCAATGTCTGTTCTAAGCATAAAATCAATGAATTTATGTGCCCCTTCAGAATTTACAGCACTGGCCGGGATCATAAAAGTATCCGTCCATCCAAAGCCGCCGGTTGAAGGAAGTACATACTTGAATTTCGGGTCCGAGGATTCAAGCTTTCTACCCCCGCCATCCCAGATATGGCTGACCCAAACTTCTTCATTACTTAAAAGATCCAGAACTTCGGCACCGGTATCATAGAACTTAAGTACATTATTTTTTAACTCAATGGCCTTGCTTCTTATGCTTTCCAGTGTTGCCTGGGTATCGGTAAGCAGGTTTACTCTGGGTATTCCCATAAGGTCCAGGCATATCATCAGAGACTCTGCTGAATTTTTAGAAGATACTCTCCCTTTCAGGGCGGGATCAAATAAAATATCCCAGCCAACTGCCTCCAGCGGACCTGTATACTTTGCAGTATTTACCACAATACCGCTGGTTCCAAACACATAGGCAATAACATAAGTATCTCCGGAACCCAACTGCTGCCCATCCCACATACTCCAATCTTCACCTTTAAAGGATTCGGCCACATTTGCATAATTAGGAATCTTATCCAGATTAAGGGGCTGTGCCAGATTCTCGACATAGAAGCGATTTACCTGGTTCTGGGTGGGCATGATGATATCCGCCTGGCCTCCACCTTTAAGCAGGGTAAACATCTCATCATTTCCTGTTATCAGGTTAATATTTAAATTTATCCCGGTCTCCTGTTCAAACATTTCCGCCACACTATCCGGTAAATATCCTTCCCAGACATAGACCGTGAGTTCCTGTGGTTCTCCGGTTTTTTTGCAGGCTGGAATAAACAGGGTAAGTAAAAGAGCGATGACCAGTAAAAACATAATAAATTTCTTAAATTTCATAACATCCTCCATCGTATAATAAGATAACAATTTTTCTTTATCCGACCATATTTTCCACTATTATACTCCACCGGCGAACTTAAAATAAACCGCCTATCCTCTTTCTTTCATTAAAATTTTATTATATATCTTTCTGCTGGCCAGAAGAATTGCGATCACACTTAAGGTAAATAAAGTAACAAGGACCGATATCACATTCACTTTTGGTGAAATACCGAACCTGAGTTGTGAAAATATATATACCGGAAGAGTAGTATTACCACCAATCAGGAAATAAGTTATTATAAATTCATTCCAGCTGATCATAAAAGCAAATAACCAGCCGGCTATGATAGCCGGAATCAGAATGGGAAATATAATATCTTTGACACTTGAAAACCAGGTTGCTCCAAGATCAACCGAAGCTTCCTGCAGGTCCAGGGGCATCCCTTCGATTCTACCCATAAGTATTAAAAAAACATAACTCATGCTTATGGAAACATGGGAAACTATAACGATGGGAATTCCCAGAGGAATATTTATGGTTCTGAAAAATACCAGTGCAGCTATGCCGATAGCAAGGCTGGGCATCAGTACCGGAAGTATAAGCAGAGTTAAAAAAACACCGGTTCTTCTGGCCGGCCCTTTTAAAAGTCCAATAGATAAAAGGATTGCCAGTACGGTGGAAATGGTAGCCGAGGATAGTGCAATAATAATGCTGTTTCTAATTGCCTCTTTGGCCAGCCGGTCACTGGCGAGCTCCGCAAACCACCTCCAGGTAAAACCTTTCAGAGGAAAACTGTAACCTTCACCGCTGTTCCAGGCAAAGATAAAAATGAGTATGATGGGAATAAAAATATACAGGAAAAAAAGCGCGGTATATATGGTTAAAATGGCAGATTTTTTATTTTTCATCTCTATTTAATTTAAATGTTGCCTCTATTTTTATAAATCGACTCGAGCCCGAATATCTTCGAATAGAATAACACCAGGACTATGGAAAGTATTGCCAGGGCCACAGTAAACGCGGAACCAAAATTCCAGTTGCCTACCCTGCTGAACTGATTTTCTATTATGTTCCCGATCATCACCGAGTCAGTTCCGCCCAGAATTGCCGGTATGGCAAAAGAACCCAGGGCTGGTATAAAAACAAGCAGTGTGCCCGCAAAAATTCCGGTGAGACTTAGCTTGAAAGTTATATCAAAAAAAGCCCTGATTCTTGATGCTCCAAGATCCAGAGATGCTTCTATAAGAGAATCATCGATTCTGAGTAGTGATGCATATAACGGCAGGACCATCATGGGGGTATACATATATATGAGCCCAAGCAAAACAGAAGTCTGACTATATAATATTCTTACCGGTTCATCGATGACTTTGAGCCACAGCAGGAACTGATTTAGAACCCCATTTTCAGAAAGAATCAGCTTCCAGGCAAAGGTCCTGATAAGGTAATTAATCCAGAAAGGTATCATAAGGACCACTATAAGCGCTTTATCGAATCTGGTTCTTTTAGCCAGATAATATGCAACCGGATAGGAAAATATTATAGAAAATATAGTGGTAAGAAAACTGATTTTAAGTGACCTTAAAAGTATTATAAGGTAGTGTTTCTTCTGAAAGATAACCGCAAAATTTTTAAAAGTAAATTCTAACGGTTCTCCCGAGAACAAGTTACGAGTGGTTACAGCATAAATCAATATTACCGATAAAGGCAGAAGGAAAAAAATAAAGAACCACAGCAACCCGGGGTAAATGAGATTTTTATTTTTACTTCTTATAAAACTCATAAATTAGATTTAACAGCCGTTGAAGTTTTAAAAAATATAATCTACATTAAATTTTATCAGATATCTCAATTTCTTAAAAATTCCATTCAAGTGCAGGATATTCCTTTTTTAAAAATGTTATAATGTAACTTTAAAAATTTGATTATAAAACTTATGAAAAAATATATTATAAAAGCCGATGGTAAAAAAGAGCCATATGATGAACAGAAAATTAATTCCTCATTCATAAAAGCGGGAGCTTCTCCCGAGATAGCTACAGAAGCTACCGGAATAATCAATAAAAAAGTAAAAGATAATATGAGTACCGATGAAATCTACCATAAAGCCCTGGGTCACCTGAGAGTACTGGAACCCGGAGTAGCTCTTAAATATTCCTTAAAAAGAGCTATTATGGATATGGGACCGGAAGGATTTGCTTTTGAAAAATATATAGCAAAGATTTTAAGAGAATACGGTTTTTCTACAGAAGTAGGGCAAATTTTAAATGGTTATTGCATTGAACATGAAGTTGATGTCGTTGCAAAAAAAGAAGATAAGATCTGTCTTATAGAATGCAAATATCATAACTCACCGGGAATTAAATCCGATGTA
Organism: Candidatus Hydromicrobium sp.; assembly: GCA_036514675.1. Classification (GTDB taxonomy): domain Bacteria; phylum Actinomycetota; class Humimicrobiia; order Humimicrobiales; family Humimicrobiaceae; genus Hydromicrobium. The sequence goes on along the minus strand of DATBWS010000052.1, from coordinate 240 downwards.
AAAACTGCTCTTTATATCCACAGCAGATTTCTGGACATAGAGAAAGCTAGCCGGGAAAAAGATAATAATAACCATATCAGTTTCGAAGCCTGGCTGGTCACCAACACCAAATGTACATCGGATGCTATAAAATACGCTAATTGTGTGGGCTTAAAAATTTTGGCATGGTACTATCCTAAGGTTGAAAATCTGCAATACTTTATTGAAACAAAGAAACTTTATCCCATAAGTATCCTCTCT
>DATBWS010000051.1:0-3585 GCA_036514675.1 Candidatus Hydromicrobium sp. | reverse complement strand
GTTGTCGAAGGAATTTCCAGGGTAAAAATAAAATATTTTACTCAAACCGAACCTTATTTCAGAGTAGTAACTGAAGTGCTCGAGGAAATACCTTTAATTGAAGATGAAGAAATAGAAAATCTCAATACAACTGTTAGAATGCAGGTTGAAAAGTTTATTCAACTTGGTATTCCCCTGCCTACTGCATTTGTAGTGGCAGCAACTAATATTTCCAAGCCTGAAATTCAGACTGATTTATTCGCTTCATATCTGCTTTCAAGCACCAAACAAAAGCAGAGAATTCTGGAAGAAAGTGACATGAAAATAAGGTTAAGGAAATTAACAGAATATCTGGGTGAAGAACTCAAGAGATTTGAGGTTCAATCTCAAATAAGAGATAAAGTTCAAAAAGAAGTGGGAAAAACCCAGAGAGAATACTATCTGCGTCAGCAGCTTAAAGCAATAAAGAGCGAACTGGGCGAATCCGATGAATCTATTGCTCTGACTAAAGAGATTGAGAAAAAATTGCAAAAGAAAAAGCTGCCCAAAGAAGCTAAGGATAAAGTATTAAAGGAAATAGAAAGACTTGAAAGCATCCCCAGTATGTCTCCGGAATATTCTTATGTGAGAACTTATGTAGAAACGATGCTGGATGTTCCCTGGTCTGAAAAAACCAAAGACATTCTGGATTTAAAAAAAGCAAAGAAAATATTGGATGGGGACCATTACGATCTGGAAAAAGTTAAAACCCACATTCTGGATTACCTGGCAGTAAGAAAACTAAAGGGTAAGACGACCAAAGGTCCCATACTATGCTTTGTTGGCCCTCCGGGTGTTGGTAAAACTTCTCTCGGACAGTCCATAGCCAAGTCTCTGGGAAGAAAATTTATAAGAATGTCTATTGGCGGTATAAGAGATGAGGCTGAAATCAGAGGACACCGAAGAACATATGTAGGAGCACTCCCGGGTAGGATTATCCAGGGACTTACTCAGGTGGGAACAAATAATCCGGTATTTATGCTGGATGAAGTTGACAAGATAGGTATAGATTATAGAGGTGATCCCTCATCTGCATTGCTCGAAGTTCTTGATCCCGAGCAAAACAATTCATTCAGGGATCATTACCTTGAAGTACCATTCGATCTTTCAAATGTAATGTTTATTACTACAGCTAATATACTGGATACCATACATCCGGCACTCAGAGACAGAATGGAAGTTATTGAAATACCGGGTTATAGTTCAGAGGAAAAGATTCATATAGCTGAAAAATTCCTGATTCCCAAGCAATTAAAGGAGCAGGGCATAGAAAAATATAATGTCAAATTTGCCAGTGAAGCTATCTGCTTGATAATTGAGGAATATACCAGAGAAGCCGGTGTCAGGAATTTAGAGCGGGAAATAGCAAATATTTATAAAAAAATTGCCAGAGAAATAGTGGAAGGAAAAAAGTATTCCAGAAATATAAGTGCCGGAAGAGTGAGTAATTACCTTGGTATTTCAAGAATTTTACCCAGTGAAATCGAGGATAAGAATAGAGTTGGAGTAGCCACCGGTCTGGCTTATACCCCGGTAGGCGGAGACATATTGCTTATTGAATCCACACATTATAAAGGAAGTGGTGAACTGATACTAACTGGAAAACTGGGTGATGTAATGCAGGAGTCGGCAAAAGCAGCAATAAGTTATATACATTCAAAAGCAAAAGCTTTCGGGATAGACGATGAATTATTCAATAAATCTGATATACATATTCACGTTCCTGCAGGAGCAGTGCCCAAAGATGGCCCATCTGCGGGTGTAGCTATAACTTCATCTCTGATATCAACATTTACAGGAATACCTGTATTGAGAGATGTGGGTATGACCGGAGAAATAACCCTGAGGGGTAGAGTTCTTCCAATTGGAGGACTCAAAGAAAAGCTTCTGGCGGCAAAAAGAGCAGGTCTAAGGAAAGTTGTGCTGCCCGAAAAAAACAAGAAGGATCTTGATGAGATATCCAAGAACATACTAAAGGGATTAAAGCTGGAATTTGTGGAAAATATTGACGATGTAATCAAACATACACTGGAAAGATATCCTTCGAAGCTGGATATTACAGGTAATAAAGATACGAAAATCCCTGACGGAGAATTAAAAATAAAGCAGCCTCAGGGATTTAGCCCTACTATACAGTAAGTAATTATATAATAATCTCTCCTTGAAATATATTCAGGGAGAGATTATTTTTTCAATCAAAACAATTGTAATATTTTACCGCTATTAATTATGTATATCCTTCCTGTGATAAAAAAAATAGGTACCAATAACCGAAACACAAATAATCGAAACCATAATAATTATATATTTATAATCAATTTTAGTATTAGTTATTATTTCAATAGCATTTACATATTCAAAAGGTGAAATATATTTAAGAATATCCAATCTATCCGATAATGATGATACTAATCCTAAGAAATATGTTCCGATAACCACACCCAGTGAGACTGACATTAAAGTTCTGGCTTTAGTAATAAATACAGATATGAAAAGACCCAGAGCAGCAAATGTCAAATGTAAGAGAAAGGCGCTTATTGAAAGTAATATAAATATTTTTATATTGAATTCATCTGTTTTGAAAGCCTCTAGCATACTAAAATCTGCAATAAATAAACTTGCGTTAAAAAACACTATGTATGATAGTACGGATAGCGCCTTTGAGGTAACAATTTTTTCCCTGGACACCGGCTTTGCCAGAAGAAACTCTATGGTTTTATCATCTTCCTCTTTGGAAATTATACCGGAACCCAGTACCATCGAATAAATACTCCCCAATAAGGTAATAAACAGGTAAACTTCCATTCCAAAAAAGTGAAGAATCTTTGTTATATCAAGTCTATCTATTCCAAATATCTTAATGAAAGCATCCGGATAACTTTTTAGCAACTTTTCGATACTCCCGCCCTGATTGGCAAACGAAGGATAGACAGAAAAAGTCATTAAACTTAATAAGATCAAAATAATTATCCAGATGAAGAAGGATTTTTTATTGCTTGAAATTTCTCTTAAATAAATTGGCGTATTACTTATCCTCCTTCTTATAGTAATGCATAAATATCTCTTCCAGAGTAGGTTCTCCAATCCATAAGTCGCTGATGCTCCTGTGGGTAAGTTCCTGTATTATTTTTCCCATCTCACCAAAATAAATAAATTCCATTATATTACCTCTAACCATTTTATCTTTCATACCGGCAATATTTATCTCATTATCTTCTGTTACCTTATTATTAAAAACAATTTTAATCTTCTTATATTTTCCACTTTTGAGCTCATTAATTTTTTCAATCTTAACCAGACGGCCTTCTTTAATAATAGCCACTCTGTCACAAATCTTTTGAACATCACTAAGTACATGGGAAGAAAAAAATATGGTTACCCCTTTTCTGTTCTCTTCTTTAAGTATTTTAAAAAATTCACTCTGGATTAAAGGATCCAGGCCACTCGTAGGCTCATCCAGTATTAAAAGTTTTGGCTTATGCATAATTGCCTGTACAATAGCGACTTTCTTTTTGTTCCCGGAAGAAAGTGCGTTTATCTTCATGTTTAATTCCAGTTCAAGTATTT
>DATBWS010000050.1:0-7382 GCA_036514675.1 Candidatus Hydromicrobium sp. | reverse complement strand
CGGCTTCAAGAGATGTATATCTTAAAGCTTTAAAAACGGGAGTTTTGGAAACATTGATAGACAGCGGTGCAATGGTTGAGTCTCCGGGCTGCGGCCCCTGTGTGGGAATACATCAGGGAATACCCGGTGACGGAGAGGTATGCCTTTCGACCCAGAACAGGAATTTTAAGGGAAGGATGGGGAATCCCAATTCATTTATTTATCTTTGTTCCCCCGCGACTGCCGCATGGAGTGCAGTCAGGGGTTATATCGCCGATCCAAGGGAGGTTTTGGGATAATGTCCGCAAGTAAAAAAAATCCTGAAATTCTGACCGGAAGAAGTTTTAAATTCGGTGATGATATTTCCACTGATCTCATCGCTCCCGGGAGATTATTCCATCTGCGGTCCGATTTGCCCGAACTGGCAAAACATGTCCTGGAAGATGCTGATCCAGAATTTGCAAGAAAGGTAAAACCAGGGGATTTTGTTGTTGGCGGCAGGAATTTTGGGCTGGGCTCGAGCAGGGAACATGCGCCTCTAATTATGAAAATTGCCGGTGTAGGAGCAGTTCTGGCTAAATCCTTTGCCCGCATATTTTTCAGGAACAGTATTAACGTAGGGTTACCTGTTTTAATTTGCGATACCGGTAAAATTGATGAAGGAGATATGCTGGAGATAGATTTAAAAAAAGGCATAATCGATAATAAAACTAAAAACTTGAAATTGAAATTTAGTCCTTTACCTGAGGTGATGATAAAAATTTTGAATGATGGCGGACTTGCCAGCCATATTGCAAAAAATAAGGGATTTAATCTATGAAACATATAATAACTTTAATACCGGGAGACGGTATAGGACCGGAAATAAGCGAGGCTACGGTTAAAGTGGTTGAGGCAACAGGAGTGGATATCAAGTGGGATATAACAAATGCCGGTGCCGGGGTTTATGAGAAGGAAGGAACAGTTCTACCTGATAAGGTTATTAACTCACTCAAGAAGAATAAGGTGGGAATAAAAGGCCCCATTACTACCCCGATCGGGACCGGATTCAGAAGTGTAAATGTTGCTATGAGAAAATTGTTTAATCTGTATGCCTGTGTCAGGCCGTGTAAGAGTTATCAGGGAGTAAAAAGCAGATATAGCAATATAGATCTGATTATAATAAGGGAAAATACTGAAGATTTGTATGCAGGAATAGAGTTTGAAAAAGGGGAGATGGACACAGAGGAACTTATTGATTTTATACAAGAAAAGAAAGATGTCCGGATCGGAAGTGACAGCGGAATAAGCATTAAACCAATTTCGGTTACGGGATCAGAGAATATAATCAGATTTGCTTTTGAATATGCCCGTAAAAATAATAGAAAAAAGGTTACCGGAGTGCATAAAGCAAATATAATGAAATACTCTGATGGTTTATTTCTGGAGGTTTTTAAGAAAGTTGCATCAGAATATGATGATATAGAATCAGAAGATAGAATTGTAGACAATATGTGCATGCAGCTGGTACAGAAACCTGAGCTTTACGATGTCCTGGTTCTGCCAAATTTATATGGAGATATAATTTCCGATCTTGCTGCCGGACTGGTGGGAGGATTGGGTGTAGCTCCCGGAGGAAATATTGGAAAAGACATTGCATTGTTTGAACCCACGCATGGCAGCGCTCCGAAATATAAAGGCCTGAATAAGGTAAATCCGACTGCAATGATGCTGTCAGCGGTAATGATGTTAAGGTATTTAGGAGAAGAAAAATATGCCGATCGGTTAGAATCAGCTATTGCAGAAAATATCAGAGAGGGAAGATATGTAACATATGATTTGAAATCCCGGAGAGACGACCCCACTGCTGTTGGTACCAGTGAGTTTGCAGATGCGGTTGTTGAAAAAATAAAAAGAGGTGTTACTTAGTACTATCTATTTTGATATGCCCCATCTTCGGTCATTATTCCATTGGTAAAGACTATATCATCATTTCCGCCATCGATTTTATTTATACCATAACTTTTGAGGACATAACTGGTACCACTGGAAGAACTATATTGATAGGCATTTCCCCAGGTATCATTTCCGGAAATATGAGTCATAATACCACTTGTTCTTAGTTTGTCAGGAAAGTCACCTTCAGCAGGATAAGTATGATTATCTGTAATATATATCTCCAGAGATTTGGCAATATTATTCATTTCAGCTTCAGCCGCCGTTTCTCTGGCTTTGTTATTTATGAGTATGTAGCTGGGAATGGCGATTCCCGTAAGCACTACCAGAATGATTATAACCACCAGTAACTCAACCAGAGTAAATCCTTCTTCTTTTTTAAATATATTCAAGCTGTGAGCATACATCTGCAGTAAACCGTTATATAATTCTAGTTTAGAGTCATATATTTACATTTTTACATTATACCCAAAAATAAATGATTTAAACATTTTTTAAATATTGGTTATATATTATATCGGTTTCATTCTCTTTAGTATATAATAGTACTAAATATAAATATAAGGCAGATAGAACAAAGATTTTTTAAAATTTAAAAAAATATGGATTATATTTGATTGTTCCTGTATTTTAAAATGTAGAAATCCAATATTTACATTTTAAATTGATAATGGATAACAAAGAGAGTATTGATTTAAAAATTCTAAAAGCTATTTTTGGAATAGTAAGTTCTATTGGATCTGAATTGGAACTGGAAAAAGTCTGTGATTTAATTGCAGAAAAAGTTTTCAAGGTTATTAATTGCAATGGGTGCGCTATAATCCTGATAGATGAAAAGGGAGTCAGGCTGCAGAGTGAGATTGGATTTGGAAAAAGTATCAGAGAGGTAGAATTCAGCCGGGAGATGCCCCTCATAAAATATATATTATCCACAAAAAATAAGCTTTTTATTGGCAATATTGAAAGTTCCTATTTTAAATATAGTATTCCCAAGGGAGAAAAAACAACTTCTATGATATGTATACCTATCATAGTAAAGGAAGAAGTAAAGGGGATTATTTATATTGATTCAAAAAAGACAAACGCATTCTCCAGCAAGCATGAATATTTTTTAAATATACTGGCTCATGAAATCTCGATTGCGATAGAGAGAGCGTTAAATTATGAGCAGATAAAAAAATTGACAGTAATAGACGAATTGACAGGTATATTTAACAGAAGAAAATTCGATATAGATTTAAAAGATACTTTGAATGAAGCTATAAGGTATGTGAAAAGTCTGTCCCTTCTAATGATAGATATTGACTATTTTAAAAATTACAATGATTTTCACGGTCATCAAATGGGAGATATGGTTTTAAAGAAAATGGGAGGAGTCTTTATTGAAAATAAACGATCTACTGATAGGGTATACCGTTATGGAGGGGAAGAATTTTCTGTAATTTGCAGTGAAACCAATAAAGAAAACGCCAGGATTTTTGCTGAAAGATTGCGCGAGGTTGTGGAACACGGTAAATTTGAGGGGGAGGAAAAAATAAAACCGCAGGGCAATCTTACTATAAGTATAGGAGTTTCCAATTTTCCTTTTGATGCTACCAGAATAGACTATCTTATAAAATATGCAGATGATGCCCTGTATAAAGCGAAGGCTGAAGGCAGAAACAGGGTAAAGGTATAATTTTTAACCATCTGTAAATTAAATTAATTTTTTATAATTTGACCAAAATTTTGTTTTTGGTTGTAGTTAGACAAATCTAACATTTTTAGATAAAATATAAAATGAGAGTGATATGAAAAAGTTAACACAAAGTCTGGAAGATTACCTTGAGGCAATATATGTGATAAGCCTCACCAATAAAGTTATAAGAGTAAAGGAAATTGCCAAATTTCTGGATGTCAAAACACCGTCAGTAGTTGATGCAATCGGAAAACTCACTGAAAAAAGGCTGGTAATTCATGAAAAATACGGATATCTGGAATTGACTGATGAAGGTTATAAACTGGCCAGGAATGTAAACGATAAACACGAAAAGGTACATAAATTTTTAAATGAAATCCTTGGAGTGAGTGATAGTATTTCTAAAAAGGATGCCTGCAATATTGAACATTATATAAGTAAAGAAGCTATGGACAAAATGATAAAGTTTACCAGGTTTGTGGATACCTCTCCGGATGGCTATCCCGAGTGGCTGAAGCACTTCAACTATTATGCCAGATATGGGAAACATCCTGATCCTTCCAAAAGAAATAGAAAAAAATAAAGTTTTTAAGTTTATACAAATTCTTCGTTTTAATAAAAAATTTTCTTGACAAACCTATATAAACCTATTAAAGTTAGGCAAGACTAATAATTATTAATGAGGCTAATAAAATGAGAAGATGGGGTTTACAATATAGAGGCAGGGATACAAGAAGATTACATCAAATAGGGGAGATCTTTAGTATGGCTGCTGCTGTCCCCGGGAAAAAATATAAAATAATAAAGATTGACGGGGGATGCAGACTTAACTCAAGGCTTTGCGCTATGGGATTTATTCCCGGTGAAGTCTTTTATGTTTCAGGTGCTTCGAGGGGAGGACCGTTATGTGTCCTGGTTAAAGGCACAAAATTTGCTATCGGAAGAGGAATGGCTGAAAGAATCCAGATCAGGGAGGTATAATGACTGATAAGGAAATAACCATTGCTCTTTCGGGAAACCCTAATTCCGGTAAAACAACTATCTTCAACAATTTAACTGGCTTAAAGCAGCACGTAGGAAATTATCCCGGTGTCACTGTCGAAAAAAAGACCGGTATAGTTGATTATAAAGGATACCGGATAAATATAGTTGACCTGCCAGGGATTTACAGTCTTACTGCATACTCTCTGGAAGAGATTATAGCCAGGAATTTTATTGTCAATGAGAAACCGGATGTAGTCGTTGATGTTGTTGATTCCTCCAATCTGGAACGCAATCTTTACCTTGCAACCCAGCTGATGGAACTGAATGCACCTCTTATTTTAGCATTTAATATGACTGATGTAGTCAAAAAGAGCGGTAAAGAAATAGATATCGGCCTGCTTTCCGAACTTTTCTATGTACCTATTGTAGAAATGGTGGGTTCCAGGGGATTAGGGAGTAACGAGCTGCTGGAAGCAGTGATCAGAGTGGTAAACAGCAAGAAGGAAAAAAAAGTAGAAGTTAAATATGGCGAGGAAGTAGAAAATGAAATTAGTAGGATCATATCAGTTTTAAAAAAACAAAAAGTTCCTACCTTTAATTTTGATGCCAGATGGATTGCAGTAAAACTCCTGGAACAGGACAGAGAGATAATAGATACCATAAAAAAAGCATCGGGTCCGAAATATTCAAAAGTTGAGGAAACGGTCAGCAGTTCAATAAATCATATAACCAGTATATTAAGAGATACTCCCGAGGTAATAATAGCTGATGCAAGATATGGGTTTATTAAAGGGGCTCTTCTGGAGGCATTAAAAGAAACCGGTTCGGTAAAATTGGATAGAAGCGAGAAGATTGACCGGATACTTACTCACCGGATACTGGGAATACCAATATTTGCCCTTATAATCTGGCTTATGTTTCAATTTGTGTTTACCCTTGGAAAATACCCTGCGAACTGGCTGGCTTTGGGTTTCGAGAAATTAAGCGTTCTCGTCACTAATATCGTACCGCAGGGTCTGATAAGGTCGCTCCTGGTTGATGGGATTATTGGAGGAGTAGGGGGAGTAATTACATTCACTCCCAATATAATACTGCTGTTTTTTGCAATAGCTGTTCTTGAAGATTCCGGGTATATGGCAAGAGCAGCTTTTGTTATGGACAGGGTAATGCATAAAATAGGGCTTCATGGAAAATCATTTATTCCCCTGGGTATTGGATTTGGCTGTACGGTCCCTGCATATATGGGGTCCAGGATTCTTGAAAATAAAAAAGACCGGCTGGTTACCATGCACATAAATACTTTTATGAGCTGTGGTGCGCGGCTTCCGGTATATATACTTTTTGCCGGAGCATTTTTTCCTGCTATTGCAGGAAATGTGATATTTTCAATTTATTTAATAGGGATAATAATGGCTGTAATCATGGCCAAAGTGCTGCGGGCAACCAGATTCAGGGGTGAGTCCGATCCTTTTGTCATGGAACTCCCGGCTTACCGCATGCCCACGCTTAAAGGAATACTGATTCATACCTGGGAAAGAGCCTGGATGTATGTCAAAAAGGCGGGAACCATAATACTGGCCATATCCATACTGATGTGGATACTTTTTACTTTTCCCATGATAGGAGGCAATTACTCTCAAGATTATGCAGGTCAGATTGAAGAAATCGAACAGTCATTTAAGTCCGGTAAAATAACCAGTCAGGAATATGATGGGGAAATAGCTACAGTAGAGGCAGAAATGGCCGGTGAGAGATTGGCATATTCAACGGCAGGAAGAATAGGGCGTTTCCTGGAACCAGTATTCAGGCCGCTTGGTTTTGACTGGAAAATGGTGGTTGCCACTATTTCTGGAATTGCCGCAAAAGAAGTAATCGTATCCACTATTGGTACTCTTTACAGCATCCAGGAAACAGGTGAGCAGTCTGATTCCTTAAAAACAGCTTTATATAAACATTATACTCCTCTGGTTGGATATAACTTTATGTTATTTACACTGCTTTATTTTCCCTGTATGGCTGCTATGGTTATGTTCAGAAAGGAAGCAGGGACAAAAGAGATGTTGTTTCAGATAGGATATACCTTACTGCTTGCCTGGACCATGTCTTTTCTGGTTTTTCAGATAGGAAGAATTTTTATCTGAAAGTATTATAATAAAAAGAAAGAATATTTTTATATGAAGTTGGTGATATCAAATGTGGGAAATAATTTTGATAATAATAATAGGCCTGGCCGCGTTGGCTTATTTAATAATATTTTTCATAAGACAATCTAAGAAGAAGAGCATATGTATGGGATGCCCCAGTGCCGATGAGTGTAAGAAACGTAATCTGGATAACTTAGATAAACGCTAAATTCTATTACTGGAGAATGATGCTTAAGGATAGTAATATCTTAAAGTATAAAAAGAGGGCACTAATACTCTCATATTTTACAGTTGGCTATAATATTCTGGAGGGGGTATTCTCTATCATTGCCGGGATACTGGCTAACAGCATAGCACTGGTAGGTTTCGGCATGGATAGTTTTGTGGAATCGCTATCCGGTTCCATTATGATCTGGAGATTTAAAAAGTATGGAAGATTATCCAGGGAGGCAGAGGAAAGAGTAGAAAAAAGAGCGGCAAGACTGGTAGCAGTATCATTCTTTGTTCTGGCTGTTTATATCCTGTATGAATCCATAAGAAAATTATATTTTAAAGAAATTCCTGCTCCAAGTCTCATCGGCCTGGTTGTAGTTATCCTGTCCATAATAGTAATGCCGGTTTTGTTTTATCTTAAATACAGAACAGGTGTGCTTATAAAAAGC
>DATBWS010000049.1:0-17267 GCA_036514675.1 Candidatus Hydromicrobium sp. | reverse complement strand
GTGCATGTATAGGATGTCCCTATGCTGATGAGTGCAAGAAACGTAATCTGGATAATTTAAATAAACTCTAAATTCTATCATCGGAGAATGGTATTAAAGGATAACAATATCTTAAAGTATAAAAAGAGGGCACTTATACTTTCATATTTTACAGTTGGCTATAATATCCTGGAGGGAGCATTCTCAATTATTGCCGGGATACTGGCTAACAGTATAGCGCTGGAAGGTTTCGGCCTGGATAGTTTTGTGGAATCACTCTCCGGTTCGGTTATGATCTGGAGATTTAGAAAGTATGGAAGATTATCCAGGGAGGGAGAGGAAAGAGTAGAGAAAAGAGCGGCAAGACTGGTAGCAGTATCATTCTTTATTCTGGCTGTTTATATCCTGTATGAATCCATAAGAAAATTATATTTTAAAGAAATACCTGCTCCAAGTCTCATTGGCCTGGTTGTAGTTATTTTATCCATAATAGTGATGCCGGTTTTGTTTTATTTGAAATACAGAACAGGTGTGCTTATAAAAAGCAAGAGCCTGATTGCAGATTCCAAAGAAACCCTTGCCTGCGTGCTGCTGTCTTTTGCGGTACTTTTTGGTACAGGGCTGAATTATCTGAATGGTTTCTGGCAGGCAGATCCCATAGCAGGAATATTTATAGCCGGCTATCTGGTAAAGGAAGGTTTTTTTACTCTGAAAGAATAATGTAATAACTGAAGTTTTTCATTTAATATAAAAAGACCCCACCTCAAGTGGGGTCTTTAGTAGATTATCAAATTAATCTGATTACTATGTAATTAATTTAATATCTTCTATAGCTATTGTCTGTTTTTTCTCTTCGAGGACGAGCTTCATCAACTTTTAAAGTACGGCCTTCAAAGGACGTGCCATCTAAAGCTTCTTTTGCCTTTTCTGCTTCTGCTGTATCTGACATTTCAACAAATCCAAATCCTTTACTTCCGATTATAGTGACTTGTTTAATTTGTCCATGCTGGGAGAAAAGTTCTTCCAGCTGCTTATCGGTAACAGAGTAGCTTAAATTTCCTACATAAAGTTTGTTACTTTGCATTCTTACCTCCTTTTACTCATTATAGTTTCTCTAAGCTTCATAATATTTCTTTTAGAGAGGTAATTGCGTGTAACAAATCCTGACTCTTAATCAAAACATCATTAAACAAAAGAGAGCCCTAATTATAATCTTTTTAATAAACTTCTGTCAATATATATATATATGGGTTCTAAAATATACTTTATGTCAATCCCTGATTAAAGTTGTATAATAGGGAATATAATATATAATAAATATGTGCTGATAATTTTACGGCATAGTTAAAAATAACAGTAAGGTTGTTGTTAAATAATGTTTTGGTGGAAAGAGTCTGCATTTTTTTAGCGAACCTTCCAAAATAAAGTCAGTGTTTTTTACTTTATTTAATGTGTTCCTGTTTTTCTTGTATAAAGATACTTTAAAAAAAATGAAAGGAAATTGGTGTGAATAAAAGACTATATGTAGGTAATCTGGAATACTCTACCACAGACAAAGAATTGGAGGAATTATTCTCCAGCGAAGGAAATGTAACCTATGCAAAGGTAATTAGAAGCCTGGATGGTAAGTCAAAAGGTTTTGGATTCGTAGAAATGGGAACCGAGGAAGAAGCAGCTAAAGCCTTAGAAAAGTATAACCAGGGTAGTTTCAAAGAAAGAACTATTTTGGTAAATGAAGCCAGACCTCAGAAAAATAGGAGTTTTGACGGAAACAGAAGAAGTGTGAATTATCGGAATACACCTAAAGATGATCTTAATTATAAATTAAGAAAAATAAGAAGAAGGTTTAAATAAGTTTTTTAGATCTCCCGGCCAGGGGAATACCTGAAAGAGAAAAATTTCCTCCATATTCTATATTATTGCAAGGATCAAGGTGATTAAAAATTAAAAGAGAGTCAGTGTTTAAAAAAGAAGAAGTAAAGATGCTGCTTAGTAAAGGCAAAGTAGATGGCTTGCTTACCATGGAGGAAATCACTGAGACACTTTCAGATATAGAGTTATCCAGGGACCAGGTTGAGAGTATCTATAATGTCATAGAGAATCTGGGAATAGAGATTGTAAGTGAGGAAAATGAAAATATGAATGCCGGAGTCCAAAATAAAAAAGTAGATAGGGATCTGCCAAAAGGGAAATTGGACTTTACCCTTAAGTCTCCTACCAATGATCCGGTAAAAATGTATTTAAAAGGTATTGGTAAAATAAGGTTGCTTACTGCTTATGAAGAAGTGCATCTGGCAAAAAAAATTGAAGCGGGGAACTTAGCAGCAAGACAATTGCTGGTGGAGGCGAACCTGAGACTGGTGGTAAGTATCGCCAAAAAGTATATTGGAAGAGGTTTGCTTTTTTTAGACCTCATACAGGAAGGAAATCTTGGACTGATAAGAGCGGTAGAGAAATTTGATTACAGGAGAGGTTTTAAATTTTCTACGTACGCAACCTGGTGGATAAGACAGGCTATTACAAGAGCTATGGCTGATCAGGCCAGGACTATTAGAATCCCGGTTCATATGATAGAGAACATTAATAAATTAGTCAGGGTCCAAAGACAATTACTTCAAGAACTTGGCAGGGATCCTTCACCCGAAGAGATTTCAAAGAAAATGGATTTTACCCCTGGCAAGATAAGGGAAATAATCAAAATAAGCCAGCATCCTATTTCATTTGAGACTCCCATAGGTGAGGAAGGTGACAGTAGCCTTGGCGATTTTATAGAAGATTCGGAAGTAGAGGCGCCTTCAGATGCTGCATCTTTCAAGATGCTTCAAAATAAGCTAAAAGAAACCCTTAATACCCTGGATTATAGAGAAAGAAAAATTTTAGAACTAAGATTTGGCATAAATGATGGTCAGCCAAAAACATTAGAAGAAGTGGGAAGGGAATTTGGAGTTACCAGAGAAAGGATTAGACAAATAGAATTTAAAACTCTAAATAAATTACGGGGCGCCAAAAAAAGCAAAGCATTAAGAGAGTTTCTTGAAAATTAATTTGTGACTGATTTATTGTATCAAACTATTTATGATATAGCTGTCCTGAGTGGTAAGACGTAAGGTATCATAAAAAGAAATTTCAAAAGTTCAAATTGTCATTAATCATTCCTATTGTTTATAATTAAATCAATCTAGTTATTATGGAGGATACTTATGAAAACAAAGAAATTTACCATACTGCATTCCAATGATATTCATGGAGATTTTCTGTCAGAATTAAGAGAAGGGCAGGGAAATTTGATTGGAGGGCTGGCGCTGCTTTCCGGTTATATTAATAAAGTAAGAGCGGAAGAAGAAAATGTCCTCTATATTATTTCCGGGGATATGGTGCAGGGATCACTGATAGATCTGGAATACAAAGGTATTTCCACCATAGAGATTATGAATTATCTGGCTCCGGATGTGGTTTCACTGGGAAATCATGAACTCGATTATGGTCTGCCACACCTGTTATTTTTGGAAAAGATTGCCAATTTTCCTCTGGTGAATGCCAATTTATACGTAAAAAAATACAATAAAAGATTAATGATGCCATATATAATCATCAATAAAGCCGGTTTTAATATTTTATTTACCGGTATCATCACAGAGAAAGTCCTGGATTCTATCAAACAGGATGAGCTTATCGGCAGTTTCATATCTCTTGAAGAAGCCAGCAGGGAAGTGGGTAAAATAACCAATGCTTATAAAAATGATGATATTGATTTAACTATCTTACTTACTCACATCGGTTTTGAATCCGATATAGAACTTGCTAAGTTACTGAAGCCGGAGTGGGGAGTAGATATGATAATTGGTGGTCATTCCCATACTATTCTGGAAAAGCCCGAAAAGGTCAATAATATACTGATAGCCCAGGCAGGAGTGGGTTCTGATCAGGTTGGAAGGTTTGATATAGTGGTGGATGACGATACTAATAGCATCGTCGATTTTAAATGGAAGCTTATTCCTATAGACAGTAATCTGGCTGAACCTGATAAGGATCTTCAGGATTATATCGACTCTTTTAAAGATGTGATTGATAGGAAATACAATACCATAATCTGTAAATTGTCCAGAAAACTAACTCACCCTGCCCGTGAAATCGAAACTTCACTGGGAAATTTAATTGCAGATGCTTTTGCAGAAACCTCTCAGGCAAATGTTGTGCTGGTAGGAAGCGGTTCCATAAGAGTAAAAGAGATGGGTCCTCTTATAACTTTAAAAGATTTTAAAACCTGCTTCCCTTATGATGATTTTTTAAACCGGTATAATGTAAAAGGCTCTACTCTTAAAAAAATATTTTCCTTTATTATGAGAAAGGAAAATAGAAACAGTGAGGGTGAATGCTATCAGGTAAACAGCAGCATAAAAGCGGTTTATGATGATTCTGAAGGACAGCTTATATCATTGGTATTGAACGGCAGACCTATTGAGGATGAGAAGATTTATACTATCTGTCTTCAGGGATATCATTTCACTAACTCTGCAACCTATCTGGATGTTACCAATGAAGAACTATTGAGAGCGGGCCAGCATAAAGTAATAACCACCTCGGCACAGGAAGTTCTGGAGGAATACTTAAGAGATAACCAGAATATTTCAAGAAATGTAGAGGGAAGACTGGTCTATAAATAAAAAATTAATCTTTTATTAAAAGAACAGATTTATAAAGTAAAAAATTGTTATCGAATTTCAATTTAGCATAAGGAATAAGAGTGTCTTTAAAAATAATGGGCATCGGGGAGATATTGTGGGATGTCTTTCCACAGGGAAGAAAGTTGGGTGGAGCTCCGGCTAATTTTGCCTATTTTGTTAAAAATCTGGCGCAGGATGGATTAATTGCCAGTAGAATTGGAAATGATCCACTGGGTATAGAGATTCTGGATTCATTAAAAGAGCTTGGCCTGACTGAAGATTTTATACAGATTGACTTAAAACATCCCACTGGAACAGTTGGGGTTAAAATTAATGATAGCGGACAGCCGGACTATATCATTAATGAAAAGGTAGCCTGGGATTTCTTGGAATTGAGTGACAGGTGGAAAAGGCTTTCCGGAGAAGCTGATGTTATATGTTTTGGCACCCTTGCCCAGAGGTCTTTAAAATCCCGAAAGACCATTATTAATTTTTTGAAGCTGTCCGGAAATAGTGTTATTAAGGTATTTGATATAAACTTAAGGAATGACTTCTATTCTCTTAAAATAATTTACCAATCACTGGAGCTGGCTACGATACTAAAGTTAAATCAAGATGAACTTGAGCTGTTAAAAAATTTAACGGGCTTCCCAGAGAAGAGAGATGATATCGACTTCTGCAGAAAGCTTATGGGAAGGTTCGATATAAAACTGGTATGTATTACCAGGGGAAAAGCCGGAAGCCTGCTCATAGATAGAAACAATTATTACGACAATCCGGGTTATAAAGTCCCTGTTGCTGATACGGTAGGTGCAGGCGACGCTTTTACGGCAGCGATGGTAATAAGATACCTTGATGGGGGAACACTTGAAGAAATGAGCATATTTGCTAACAGACTGGGATCATGGGTGTCCTCCCGTACCGGGCCCACTCCGGTATTGGATAAAGAAATAAAAAGATTTTTAAGTAAATAAATATGTTTTTTTAGATATTATACGGAACTTCAGTTTTTTTAAGCTTTCATCTTCCATCTGGTAAGGATGTTTTCCCGGTTAAAAATCTTAACTGCCAGTCTTAAAACCAGTGGACATACTAACAGCAGTAACAGGCAGGCTATAAGCAGGTAAGTAACATTTAGAAGAAAGAATCCTGCCAGCTGTAGGCCAATAATAAGATAAATAGGAAATATTATTACCGCACCTATTCCCTGTGCGGATCTTATATCGGTGGACCTTGAAGAAACTATTATGCTGGCCATGGTGAGTATAAAGGACAATATGGGACTTAACAGAAAAGCTACTATTACCCATTCAGCAGTGGGAAGGGGAGCATAACCCAGTTTAATAAAAGCTGCAATATCTACCACTATGGTAAGTATAATGAAATTGATGGTGGAAATAACCAGGGCCGGGACCAGGGCAGTAAGGGATTTTCCCAGCAGCAGTTCGGATGTTTTTATAGGTGTGGCCAGAAGCGGTTCAAGAGTATTGTTCTCCTTTTCCATGATTACCGAGGAAGGAGCAATAAGGCTGGGGACCATTGCCGGAAGTATAAGCAGGAAAATAAGTAATTGCTTCAAGGCAAATCCTATTAGTACCTTAAGCGGATCGCCAACCTGTCCGAACATTTTATTTATGAAATTTATTGTATCCTCATCCTTCAATATAGAGCTGCTTCCAAGAATAAGGATAAGCGGCATGGCTATTGAAAATATGGCAGTGACTATAAGAATGGGCAGCCATATGTTTTTATTCCTTATGACCTCTTTTATTTCTTTTTTAAAAATAATGCCTGCTTTTTTCATTTTATTTTTTCGTCTTTTATTAAATCAAGATATATCTCCTCTAAAGTTGCCTTTATCTCATTAAAATAAAGGATTTCGGCTCCGCTATAAATCAGTTTTTTAATGATTAGAGGATTTGAGGTTTCCGGTTTTTCAATCACCACAGTTGCTCTGTTTTTTTCAGTATGAATATTTTTTATTTGGCCAATCTCTTCCATCAGTTTCACATATCTCTCTGCATCATCTGCAAATATAATTTCAGTCCTTTTATTTTTGTCATCATTCTGTAGTTCAGAAAGGGTGGCAATCCTTATAATCTTTCCTTTTATAATGCAAACCCTATCGGACAGATTGGAAGCTTCTTCCAGATTATGGGTACAGAGAAAAACAGTGGTTTTTTCTTTTTTTAAGCTATCGATAAAGGTTCTTACCATATGAGCGCTTTCCGGATCAAGGCCTGCAGTTGGTTCATCCAGGAGCAGTATCTTTGGTTCATGTATCAGAGCCCGGGATAGGGCCAGTTTCTGTTTCATACCCTTGGAATAAGTGCCAGCGAGGTCCTCTTTTCTATCCCAGAGGTCAAACATCTTGAGATACTTTTCAATGTTATTTTTTCTCCTGGTGCCGGGTATATTATAGAAGCTTGAATAATATTCAAGATTATCGTACGCAGATATCTTCTCATACATTCCCGGAGATTCAGTCAGCAGTCCGGTTATTGATCTGATGTATTCACTATTACTATGGGTATCTCTGTTATCTATGGTTATCTTTCCCGAAGTCGGAGAGATAAGGGTTGAAAGCATCCTTATGGTAGTAGTCTTTCCGGCTCCATTTGGGCCCAGAAATCCGAATATCTCACTTTCATTTATATCAAAGAAGATGTTTTCAACAGCAGTAATGTCTCCAAATTTTTTAGTAAGGTTTTCTACAGTTATCATAGGTAATGATTTTATCCTTAAACTGGTAATTTATCAATTTGAAAGCTGGAGTTTGAAAATATAAAAATATTCTTTTTGAGATTTTGTCTGGCTTCTAATATAATTTCACTTATCTGAAAAAAAGACAGGTAAAATTTTATTAAAATAGATATAAGAATAAAATAAAAAGAATCTGGGAGAAGGAATGAGTACAACTGTCAGAACTAAAAAGATAGATCTACTTATGATAGATAATTATGACTCTTTTACTTTTAATCTTGTGCAGTGTCTGGGAATTCTGGGCGAGAGTATAAAGGTCAGCAGGAATGATAAAATAACCCTGGATGAAATTGAAAAAATGGCACCCTCACGGATAGTTATTTCACCTGGTCCCGGAAGGCCGGTTGATGCCGGCATATCAAAAGATATAATCAGGTATTTTTATAAAGAAATACCCATACTCGGTGTCTGCCTGGGGCATCAGTGTATTGGAGAAATATTTGGTGCGGAGGTAATTAACTCAGGAACGGTTGTTCATGGGAAGACATCCCTTATCTATCATGACGGAAGAAGCATCTTTGCCGGCATTGAAAACCCTTTCGAAGCTGCGAGATATCATTCTCTAATTTTAAAAAAAGATACCATCCCGGACTACCTGGAAGTAACTGCCCGCACGGAAGATGGGATCGTAATGGGGGTAAGGCATAAAGATTACAAGCTTGAAGGAATACAGTTTCACCCGGAATCCTTCCTGACCCCGGTCGGGTTAGATATACTTAAAAATTTCATATATCTATGAGAATCCTTTCCACAATTTCAGCTATTGATTTGGAAACTTCACCCCAGGATGCAGCCTATGCTTTGAAAGATAAGAGTCACCTGTGTTTTCTTGACAGCAGCCTGATTCCAAATAAATATTCCAGGTTTTCTTATATTGCCTGGGACCCAAAATTGGTCATAAAAAGCTATGGCTATAAAAATGAATTTATCAGTTCCGCCGGAGGGGTGAGTTATTATTCCTATCAGCATCCTTTATCTTTTTTAAAGCAAAACATAAAAGATTATATATACAGCCCTCCCGGAAGTGAAATAAAAAATACCGGTGTGGTGTGTATAGATAACGGGAGAATTGTAAAAACAACTAAAAAAATTGAGGAAAAACTCCCACATTTTAAGGGTGGTTTTATTGGTTATTTCTCTTATGATCTGAAGAACTATATTGAAAAACTTCCCCATCGTGCAGTAGATGATATTAATCTTCCCCTCTTTTATCTTGCTTATTATGACCGGCTGCTCGCCTACAGTCATGGAGACAGCAGATGGTACTTTATTAAAAATTTTCCGGTAAGCGAAAGTAAGGAGGAAGAAAGTAAGGAGGAAGATATAGATGTCTGCCAGACTGCTTTCCAGGAAAATGATTATATTGATTCCGATATCAGAAATGTGGATTTGATTAAGAAAATAAATCCGGATGTGGAGAGTATTTTGGATGGTTTGAAAAAAACGGCTGATATAAAAACGAATATAATCGGGAAATATTACAGGAGAAATATTTCAAATGTGAAACTGCATTCAAATCTTACCAGACAAAGCTATATCGATAAGGTACTCAAAACCAAAGAATATATCCATAATGGTGACATTTATCAGGCGAATTTCAGCCAGAGATTTGAAACTGAACTGCCGGTGGAGCCAATGGATTTATATTATATATTAAGAGAAAAAAATGCTGCTCCATTCTCTGCTTTTTTGGGGTTTCCGGGCTTTAGCATAGGCAGTTCTTCACCGGAAAGATTTTTATTTCTGAAAAAAGATACTATAGAGACCCGGCCAATAAAAGGAACCAGGCCCAGAGGGAAGGATAAGGCCGGTGATGATAAAAATATAATAGAACTAAAAAATAGCGTTAAAGACAGAGCAGAGTTGAATATGATTGTGGATCTGGAAAGAAATGATCTGGGGAAATTCTGTTACTACGGAAAAGTCAAAGTTTCCGAGCATGCGGTGGTTGAAAAATATGCAAGGGTTTTTCATTCTGTGTCCACGGTAACCGGTAAGGTGAAAAAAGGAGTAGATGCTTCCGACATAATAAAAGCAGCTTTTCCCGGAGGCTCCATAACCGGCGCTCCGAAAATAAGAGCGATGGAGATAATTGATGAGCTGGAGCCAGCAGCCAGGAGTGTCTATAGCGGTTCAATTGGCTACATTGGAGTTGATTCTACTATGGATTTGAATATTATAATCAGAACGTTTGTTATAAAGGGAAATAAGTTTTATTATAATGTGGGCGGTGGCATTGTAGAAGATTCGGTGCCGGAAGAGGAGTATAGAGAAACCCTGGACAAAGGAATTGCTCTGGAGGAAACTTTAAAATTTTTCAGGGCAAAGAATTTAAAAAAGTTGTTGTAAAATTCTTTTAGAGGAATTTGTTATGTTTAATCATATTTTTGTTAATGGAAAACTGCTTATAGAAAGCAAGGCCGGAATACCGGTCAGAGACAGAGGATTTTTATATGGTGACGGACTTTTCGAAACTTTGAGAAGTTATAAAGGTTTTGTATTTATGCTGGATTCTCATCTCGAGAGGTTGTTTCATTCACTCAAGATTTTAAAATATAATCTTCCTTTTGATAAGGAATATATAAAAGAAGCTTTAAAAAAAACAATTAATAAAAACAATCTCGCCGGGAAGGATGCGTATATAAAAATAATTATAACCAGAGGCATTCACAGCGGAGAACTTCATTTCAGCAGGAAATATGAACCCAGTCTTATAATAATTACAGATATACTCAATACTTATCCGGAAAGAGATTACACAGAAGGGATAAATATTGCCTCTTCTTCCATTAGAAGGTCTTCTATAGGAAATCCTCTTTATTCCCATAAACTTCTGAACTATTTTGAAAATATTTTTGCAAAAGATGAAGCTCATTATAATAGGGCGCAGGAAGCTATATTCCTGACAAAAGACCATCTGGTTCTGGAAGGTGCGTCAAGCAATATTTTCTATGTAAAAGGAAATACAGTTTATACTCCACCGCTCACTCAGAATATTTTGCCCGGAATAACCAGGGAAGTGGTTATAGATATATGCAATGAAAATAGAATAAAGGTTAGACAGAAAAAGATTCATTACAGGGATATCATAAATGCGGACGAGGCATTTAAAACCAGTTCAATTGCCGGGATCGTACCAGTAAAAAAAATTGACCGTTTTGCGCTGGCCGGAGAAATTCCCGGCGGTATCACCGCAAGACTTATGGAATCATACATAAGTAAAGTCGAGCTTTCAAATTTGCATTAGGTGGATTTCTTGTTACAATAAATAATTGTGCGCACATATCTTAGGGATTGCAGCAAAAAATCTGACTGGTTGTAAAGATAGAAAAAGGACAATTATGAAATATAGAACATTAGGGAAAACAGGTTTTAAGGTTTCTGAAATTTCACTGGGCACCTGGCAGCTAGGCGGCAGGTGGGGTGAGAAATTTAATTTTGATACTGCCAGAGAAATTCTAAATAAGGCAGTGGAAAAAGGAGTAAATTTTATCGATACCGCAGATGTATATAATGAAGGACAGAGTGAGAAAGCCATAGGAAAATTCTTGAAAGGAGTAAAAGAAAGAATTTATGTAGCTACAAAAGCCGGAAGAAGACTGGTACCCCATACCACGGAAGGATACAACCGGGAAAATATAACGAGGTTTATAGAAGATAGCCTGAAGAATATGGACCTTGAAGCAATAGACCTTATCCAGCTTCATAGCCCCACCACAGAGGTCTATTACAGGGCGGAAGTCTTCGGTATTCTGGATGAGCTGGTAGAAAAAGGGAAAATTCTAAATTATGGTGTTAGCGTTGAGAAAGTAGAGGAAGCATTAAGGGCAATTGAATATCCTAATATGGCTACTGTCCAGATTATATACAATATGTTCAGGCACAAACCAGCCGAAAAATTCTTCGATCTAGCGAAAAGTAGAAATGTTGGAATTATCGCAAGAGTCCCGCTTGCAAGCGGTATGTTGACCGGAAAATTTAAAAAGGATACAGTATTTTCAAAAGGAGATCACAGATTCTTTAACCGCGAGGGCCAGGTTTTTGATAAGGGAGAGACATTTTCAGGAGTTCCTTATGAAATAGGTCTTGAAGTGGTGGAAGAACTAAGGAAGATATTTCCCGAAGGCAAACTTGCTGAATATGCTCTGCGCTGGATTCTTATGAATGATAATGTGAGTTGTATTATACCAGGTGCGAGCAGAGCGTCACAGGTTGAAGATAATATTAAAGCTTCCGACCTCCCACCTCTTACCGATGATCAAATGGAAGGGATAAAAGAGATTTACCAGAAATATATCAAAAAATATGTAAATGATTTGTGGTAAAAAAAATTTTACTTAAGAAAATCATAATGTTAATATAAAGTAGTTTCTATCTAAATATTAGAAATTAGTATTAAGTCACAAATGCTACAGGAGAAATAAATCTTTGGGGTTTAGATTATAAGATAAGGGGGTAATAAACAGTGAAGCAATTCAGTAGCTTTATGGATCTTGTAGAAACAAGAAGAAGTATAAGGTCTTACAAGCCCAGGGAAGTTGAAGAGGAAAAATTAGATTATATTCTGCAAACTTTCAGAAAAGCTCCGTCAGCTAAAAACCTTCAGCCGTGGAAGCTGATTGTGGTAAAAGACAAGAAAAAAATAAGAGATCTTTCCATTGCATGTAATAATCAAACTTTTCTGGCGGAGGCTCCGATATTGATTGTGGCCTGTGCCAAAGAGGATGACGCTTATGGTGTAATGGGGGGGTATATGAATAGTTATCCTATAGACATAGGCCTGGCTCTGGAGCATTTAATCCTGGCTGCAACTGAGAAAGGGCTCGGTACTTGCTGGATTGGAGCGTTCAAGGAAAAACTGGTAAAAGATCTGCTTGATGTTCCGGACAACATAAGAGTAGTGGCTATAACTCCATTGGGGTATCCGGCTGTGGAAGGTAGAACCAGGGAGAGGAAACCCCTTTCTGAAATAGTCTGCTATGATAAGTACATAGAATAAATAAGGGCTTATACGCCAAAAATTTATGGAAATAATTATAACCCATCTAAGTTCTGACTTCGACTCCTTCGCGGGGATGGTAGCGGCCAGCAAAATATATACGCAGGCTCAAATTATATTACCCACTGCCATAAATCAAAATGTAAGGAAATTTATTACTCTATATGAAGATGAGCTTCCGCCGCTTATGGATTCAAAAGGAATTAATTTTTCGAAGGTAAAAAGAGTTATCGTAATAGATACCAGATATACCTCAAGGCTTGGTCCGGCCAGAGAAGCACTGGATAATAAAAATGTTGAAGTTATAGTCTACGACCATCATCACAGGTCATCGGAAGATCTGAAAGCAACTTATGATTATTCCAGGGAAGTTGGAGCTACCACAACCATACTGGTAGATATCATAAAAGGTAAAAAAATTTTTATTTCTCCCCTGGAGGCTACCCTATTTACCCTTGGAATTTATGAGGATACCGGATCATTTACTTATCCCGGTACCACTCCTAAAGATCTGGAAGCAGCCTCTTTTCTTATGAAGAAAGAATCTAACCTGTTTGTTGTATTAAAATTTTTAAATCTTTCTCTTTCGGAAGACCAGCACAGACTTTTGGAGAAGCTGATAATGAATTATAAAAAGATAAAGATTAATGAAATAGAAATTTTGCTTTCGCAGGCCGAAATGCCAAACTTTATTGAAGGACTATCGGTACTGACAAGAAAGCTATCCCAGATTGAAGATGTAAGCATAGTGATATGCTGGGCCAAAATGAAGGAGAAAATTTACCTGGTTGCCAGAAGTGACGATAAAGATGTAGATGTGTCTGAAATACTTAAAATTGTTGGAGGCGGCGGTCATCCCCAGGCAGCTTCAGCCGTTATAACCGGTATGAGCTTTGAAGATATAGAAAGTAAGCTAATCCATTCTCTCAAGAAAAATATAAAAAAACCGATACTGGCAAAGGATGTAATGTCTTACCCGGTACAGGTAGTAAAAGAGAATTCAAGCATATCCCAGGTTAATGAAATCTTAAAAAAATACGGTCATTCGGGAATACCAATTGTGGATAAAAATAACGATCTGGTAGGAATAATAACCAGAAAAGATATAGATAAGGCTGTAGGACATGGCTTATCTCATGCTCCGGTTAAAGGTTTTAAATCCCGAAGTATTGTTAAAGCCGGTCCTAATACAAGTATTGGTGAAATACAGAATTTAATGATAGAAAACGGGATTGGCAGGATACCTATTATAGATAAGAAAAAAATCATAGGTATAGTTACCAGAAAAGATATTTTAAGATTTTTGCACGGCCGCAGTTATGAAAATTTATGGGGATTTTTCCCGGCCAAAGTTAAGAAAATATCAAAGGTAATTTCCGGTGTTGCCAGAGGTTTAAAATATAATACTTATCTTGTAGGGGGCATAGTAAGAGACGCACTGCTAAGGATACAGAATTTCGACATCGATATTGTAGTAGAGGGCGACGGGATAAGATTTGGCAGGGAACTTTCCACAAGATTTAACTGCAGGTTCGAATCCCATCAAAAATTCGGAACTTCCGTTCTTGTACTTGAGGATAGTCAGCATATAGACATAGCCACGGCAAGAGTGGAATATTATAAGAGTCCAGCCGCCCTTCCCACAGTAGAATCGGGAAATATAAGACAGGATCTTTCAAGGAGGGATTTTACTATAAATACCATAGCTGTTTCTTTAAATAAGAAAAACTTTGGTGAAATTCTTGATTTCTTTGGGGGCAGGGAAGATTTAAAAAATAAAAAGATCAAAGTTCTGCATAAAATGAGTTTTATAGAAGATCCCACCAGGATTTTCAGGGCAGTCAGATTTGAGAAGAGACTGGAATTCAAGATGGACAGTCAGACCGAAAAATTAGCCAGAACTACCATTGATATGAATATAGTTTCAAGGCTTAATGGAGTAAGAATAAGAGATGAGCTAATCTATATCTTTAATGAAGTCAACTCCCTTGAAGCGATAAAGAGATTGGATGAATTGGGTGCTTTGAAAAAAATAGGAATAAAGGTGAAGGTAAATAAGGAATTTATAAGGCAGGTAAGAAAGATTTTAAATTATTACGGGAAACTAAAAGATTTTTACGGGAAAGGTGATAAAGAAGTAAAAAAATGGAGACTGCTTTTCACTATTTTGCTGCGGGGCATCAAACCTGATGGAATTAAAAGATGGTGCTCTGAAATGAAGGTTAAAAAGAAGGATATGGATATTATATTAGAAACAAATAATAGATGGAATGAGGTTAAAAAAAATCTTAAAAGTACCGTCAGGAGAAACTCCACTCTTTACCATATGGTAAGAGGGATTCCTCCGGAGCTCCAGATTATCGCCTGCAGCTGGGGCAATATATATTATAAGAATATTAAAAAATATCTGACCGGTCTTTCCAGACTGCATCTGGAGATCAGCGGTGAGACATTGAAGGATATGGGCTACCGGCCGTCCGAGAAATTCCGGGATGTTCTGGCAAAACTCTTTGAAATGAAGCTGGACGGCAAAATCTCTAGCAGGGAAGATGAGATTTGCAACTTAAAGAAATTAATGAAGGCTTTGAGCAAAAAAAATCCATTAAATACAAGTATATGTAAATAAGGATTAAAACCTAAAAAATCTCCAAAAGTCTGCAACTGAACAATTTGACTTTTCGTTCGATCGGAACCGAGTTCTAATATTACTCAGATACGAAGTGGGGATTCGAACTTGTTGCTATCTCTATTGGTTCTGAATTTTCTCAGCCAGAAAGAACGATAATAAAGATTCAGCACCCAGAGTGACACCGAATGACGGCGCATAACTCCCAATCTCCTCCAAATAGAGGGTAGGCCATAGAACTCGTGCCAAGCCCAGTCACGCCCCTTTTGCAGAATCTCCCGTGACATTAGCTTTGGCTCAAATACAATGCTAGACTCATACTGTGACCAGTCTTTGGTGATTATTCGTCCAGCCTTATCCAAAGATTCGCATAGGACGGTGCCCGGATATGGCACAAGCCAGGCAAATTGAACGCTCTCCAGCCGCATTTTCTGGGCAAAGCGGACGGTGCGTTCGAAAACATCTTCATCGTCTTCGTCAAAGCCAAGGACAAAGAAGCCGTGAATGGCGATGCCGTAGGAGTGGATCTTTCTGATCACCATTTCATATTCATTCACCGCATTCACCCTCTTGCCCACCGCCGACAGATTGGCCGGTGACAATGTCTCAAAACCGATGAGCAGATTCACACAGCCGCTCGCGGCTGCCAGTTTGAGCAATTCGTCATTTCTCGTTATGGTGACTGAGGCCTGGGCAATCCACTTGAGTTTGTAGGGAATAAGGGCGCGAAAGAGCTCTTTAGCGAACTTGGGGTTGCCGGCGATATTATCATCAACGAAGCAGATGAGTTTCTTATGGTTCAATGTTTCAATCTCTTTGAGGATTTCTTCTACCGGGCGGCAGCGATAAGTATGGCCGAAGAATGAAGTAACTGAGCAAAAGGAGCAGGCATAGGGGCAGCCTCTAGTAGTTGAGATCGTGTTCTGGAAGTAGTACGCTCCATCGGTGAACAAGTCTCGCCGGGGGATAGGTAAGTTGAGTAAGCTGGGCTGCTCACGTTGGCTGTATATACTTTGTAGTTTGTTTGCCTTAAAATCCTCGATCACATTTGCCCAAATTCCTTCGGCTTCCCCGATCACTACGGAATCGGCGTGCTGGCTTGCCTCTTTGGGTAGAGCGCTAGGGTGGCTACCTCCTAAGATAACCTTCACTCCTATAGCTCTGAAAGTATCAGCGATTTCGTAGGCTCGTTTCGCCGTAATAGTTATTACCGTGATCCCCACTAAGTCAGTTTCCTTTTGGAAATCAATAACTGTGACATTCTCATCAGTTAAGGAGACTTCGACCTCTGGTGGGGTTAGGGCGGCAACCATCGCTAGACCCAGGTGTGGGCACGGTGCCTTCTTCCGATTTTGGAGATTCTCTTGCGTAGCCGGTACAATTAGCTCTAGTTTCATAAGAACCCATCCTCTCGATATAGTATGTAGAATTATATAGCGGGTCAACCTTTCGTTGCAATAGAGAACTTGGAAGCAGGTTGCTTTCCAAAGTTAGTTTTTTGGACCACCAGAAAAATAACTTATAAGAACTTGCTTTTAGTGTCTTCAAGTATAAAGCATAAAGCAGATAACTATCCAGATTTTAGAATCATAGCTTTTTTGAAATGAAGCCGGACCGTAAAATCTTATGTCGGGAGGATGAGATTAGCAATTTAAAGAAATTAATGAATGTTCTGGGCCAGATATGCCGCTCCCAGCGCTCCGGTTATCTGAGGTTCATCGGGAATGTTTATTTTAACCCCTAATTTTTCTTCCAGCGCTTTTACCATACCCATATTTTTAGCTACTCCCCCGGTCATACAAACCGGTTCCTCAAGACCCAATCTTTCAATCATCGATGTTATTCTATCCGCAATGGAATAAATAAGACCCTTTATAATTTTATTTTTATCCACACCCTGTCCGATTAGTGACACGATTTCGGATTCGGCAAATACTGTGCAGGTTGAGGTTACATCCACCTTATCGGTGGTTTTAATAAAAATAGGGGCAAACTCTTCCAGATTTATTTCCATCGCTCTTGCCATAACTTCCAGGAACCGGCCGGTTCCTGCTGCGCATTTATCATTCATTAGAAAGTCAATTGGATTTCCGCCTTCAAGTTTTATGACCTTGCTGTCCTGGCCCCCGATATCTATTACCGTTTTTAAATCAGGAAATAAAGAAATAGCCCCGCGGGCATGACAGCTTATTTCGGTTATATTTTTATCCGCAAAGGGAATATTTATTCTGCCGTA
>DATBWS010000048.1:0-5897 GCA_036514675.1 Candidatus Hydromicrobium sp. | reverse complement strand
TGCCTTTTTTGCCTTCAGTATTTGTTTTCTTATATTTTTCTATAAACTGCTGCCACTGCTTTTCATTTATAAAATTTTCTAAAAACATTGCCATAATTAATATTTTAAAACCGTTGTCAAGAATGATTATATAAAAAAATAGTTAAATTATCCTACCGGAACTATTGATAGCTGCTATATTGATAAAACCAAAATAGACATGAGCGATTAAGATTTTTCAATGGGAAAAAGTTATGGTAAAAGGTTAAAAAAGATCAAGTAAAAATAATAAAAAAATACCGTCAGTTATATTTATTCATTGTATATTCAATGCCTTCTGTCAGGTAATCTCTTATAATATCCACTGACCTCTGCACGTCAATTTCAACTTCTTCCTTTTCTTTTTTTTTGAACTCCTCCAGCACATAATCTGCAGCGTCCTGCTTTCCGGGAGGCCTGCCAATGCCAAACCGGAGTCTGTCAAAATCGCAGTTCCCAAGACTGGCTACTATTGATTCCAGGCCTTTATGCCCACCGGTACTTCCGCCGCTTTTAAGTCTGATTTCTCCAAATCCAATATCAATATCATCATGGATCACCAGCATTGAATTGATTTGATTTCCAAAAAAACTGCAACATTGAGCAATTGAAATGCCGCTGTTATTCATAAAAGTTTGAGGTTTCAGGAGTATTAATTTCTGATTATTGAAAGATAATTCACATACCAGAGAATTGAATTTCCTATAACAGCTTTTTTTCTCAAATCCTTCGGTAAATTTATCAACAATCCTGAAACCTATATTATGTCTGGTGAATTCATAGTCTTTCCCGGGATTACCAAGACCAACAATTAAAATCATGATGATTATTTTTCCTTGGAGCCTTTTTCTTTCGGATGTCCTTTTTCTTTCGGATGTCCTTCTTCCTTAGGATGTCCTTTTTCTTCTTCTGGTTCTTCTTTTTCCTTGCCAATTACCTCGGGCTCAGCAACCTCTTCTGCAGCCTCTTCTTTAGCAACCAATTCTTCTTCTTTTAACTGGGTTGGATGAATTATTGAAACCACTACTTCCTCAGGATCATTCAGTATTTTTATTTTATCGGAAATGTTGATATCGGAGACTCTGACCGTAATACCCATATCGAGATTCTTTATATCATATTCGATATATTCCGGGATATCTACAGGGAGACAGGATATATGCAATTCCCTCAGGCCGTGCTGCAGAACGCCGCCGCCATCTTTGATTCCTACAGCTATTTCTTCATTAATAATGTGGATAGGAACAGTGGTTTCGATTTCCTTTTCCATCTGTATTCTTAAAAAGTCCACATGCAGAAATCTCCTGGTGATAGGATCTCTCTGGAATTCTTTTATTAAAACTGTTTCTTTTTTATCATTTTTTGCACCATTTATATGCATATCAAAAATCAAACTGTATATGCTTCTGCCCTTCAACAGATCTTTAAATTCTTTTTCCTTTACCTTGATACTTACCGGCTCTTTTTTCAAACCATACATAACTGCCGCAATATAATTTTTATTTTTTAATTTTCTTGAAGCTTTATTTTTTATCTCGCTGTCATCTCTTTTTTCTACTACTAGAGCTATATTTTCCATATATTCCTACACCTACCTTACATTTACAAATTAAACTAAATTTTCACCCTTGAACAACTCGCTTACAGACATGCAATGATAAACTTTTTTTATGGTTTTTGCAAGCAGAGGTGCAATGGAAAGAACTTTTATCTTTTTAGATTCATATTCTTTATTTATTGGAATAGTATCTACCACTACTATCTCTTCAACTTTTGAATTTTCTAATTCTTCTATAGCATTACCTGAAAAAATAGGATGGGTCGCACCGACATAAATTTTTTTTACATTATGCCTCTGAAGCATATCAATAGCTTTAAGCAGTGTACCTCCGGTATCTATCATATCATCAAATAATATGGCTATTTTCCCTTTTACCTCTCCCACTACGTGTTCCATCTCAGCCATATTGGGGGCGGGCCTTCTCTTATCCAGTATTGCCAGAGGAAAATGGAGTTTTTTAGCAAAAATACTGGCTCTTTTTACACCCCCTACATCAGGGCTTACCACTACACCATTTTCAATGTCTTTTTCCTTAAAATATTTGGCTATTATGGGTATAGCGGTGACATGATCAACCGGAACATCAAAGAAACCCTGAATAGTAGCGGAATGCAAATCCACAAGTATTGCCCTATTCATTCCCGCTACTGAAAGCAAATTGGCAAATAATTTTGCAGTGATCGGCTCTCTTCCCTCAGCTTTTTTATCCTGGCGCGCATAACCATAATGAGGTATCACAGCATTTATCATCCCCGCAGAAGCTCTTTTTAGAGCATCTATCATTATTAGAAGTTCCAATATATGATCACTTACCGGCTCACAGCATGTCTGCACTACAAATACATCTGCACCCCTTACACTTTCATCAAACTTTACATATATCTCACCGTTTTTAAATCTAGTTCTGGTAACTTTTCCAGCATTTATTCCCAGTTCTTGCGCAATTTTTTCCGTCAGAACAGGATAAGACGACCCTGAAAAGAGCATCATTCTTTTATTATTTCGACTTTCTTTCATATCCCCTGCCTTAAATTATTTATTCCTTTTCATTTTTTAATTTTTTTTTATTTCTGTACCTGGAAGCGCCATCTTTTATATTTTTTTGTTCCCCCCGTTCTAGCGCCAGAGAATTTGGAGGAACATCATGGTCTATAACAGATCCTGCGGCAACAATAGCTCCTCTTCCTATCCTGACCGGAGCTATAAGCATGGTGTCGGAACCAATGAATACATCGTCTTCAATTATAGTCTTGCTTTTTTTAAAACCGTCATAATTAACTGTAACCGACGATGCACCGATATTTACGCCGGATCCAATTTCTGTATCACCTATATAACTTAAGTGAGGAACTTTACTGCCGCGGGCAATATCGGATTTTTTAATCTCACAAAATGCTCCGATTTTGACATTATCCCCGGTCACAGTACCGGGTCTTATATAGCTATAAGGTCCTATATTATTGTTATTTCCAATGTCAGAGCCCAGTACGACCGAAGCATTTATCCGGGTGCTCTCACCTATTTCGGTATCTGTAATCTGACAGAAAGGACCTATCGCTGAATTTTTCCCGATCCTGGTTTTGCCTTTTATAAAACATGAAGGTTCAATAATTACATCCGTGTCTATAACTACGGAACTTTCAATATAACACGAATCAGGATTTCTTATAGTCACTCCGTTTTTCATTAAACTTTCATTAATTTTCTTTTGCATAATACTTTCCAATTCAGAAAGCTGCAATCTGTCATTTATACCCATAACCTCCAGGTAATCCGAAGTTTTTAAACAGCTCACCTTTTTGCCATTCTTTACCAGCATTTCAACAATATCTGTCAGATAGTATTCTTTCTGGTTATTTTGAGTTTTAATCTTTTCAATGTTCTCGAATAAGGATTCCGCCTCAAAACAATAAATAAAAGAATTTACTTCACATATTTTTCTTTCTTCAGGACTAGCATCGGTTTCCTCAACAATCTTTACTATATTTCCATTTCCGTCCTTTATAATCCTCCCATATCCTTCCGGGTTAGGAATTATAGATGTAATCAAAGAAACCGAACTACCGGAATTGACTCTATATTCAACCAATTCTTTTAAGGTTTCTGAATTAACTAATGGACTATCGCCGGATAGTATTAAAATATTCTTTCCAAAATCCTCTTTATATTCTTTAACCATACAAACAGCATGGGCAGTACCAAGCTGGTTTTCCTGGGTCACAGTCTTAACTTTGGGGAAATTATTTTTTATATAGTCGCTGACCGACCCCTTCCCCTGCCCTATAACCGTAAATATATTCTTTGGATTTAAGCTACCCACCAGTGATAATACATAATAGAGTATTGGTTGACCTAGTATATGGTGAAGTACTTTGGGAATTTCCGACTTCATTCTTTTACCTTTACCTGCAGCCAGAATAATCACACTTAAATCTTTAGAAAAGTTCATTTTTAAAAAGATTCCCGTCAGAAATGTTAAAATAATTGTTGATAATACTATTAAATTGTAACATAAAAAATATATTTATCTAAGTATTATTGACTCCTTTTTCCAGATTTACCAGAAACTCTTTTAACTTTGTTCCACTGGCAAATCTGCCTATGTTGCCATTACTTTTTATCACTCTGTGGCAGGGAATAACTAACATTACCGGATTCCTATTTAATGCAGAACCCGCAGCTCTCCAGGCCCTTTCATAGCCGGAAAGAAAGGAAAGCTTTTTATAGCTTACAGTCTCTCCATACGGCACCGAAGCCAGTTTTTTCCATATACTTTTCTGGAACCGTGTTCCGGTTAAAAATTCGACTTTGAAATCAAATTTTTTTATCTTACCGTCAAGATAACCGGTAATCGCATTTTCAATTGCTCTGGATTTTTTATCAATGAAAGAAATTCTGCACGGATCTCCGTAAATCATTTTGACATTTTCAATAAATTTAAGAAAATCCTGCTTGCTGTTTCCCAGATACAAAATTACTGTTTTACCTGCTTTATCTTTCCATAAATAATAAAGCCTGCCTATATGGGTTACAAATTCGGATTTGTTTAAATACTTTATCATCTGAGATTTACTTATAATTTTAATCACCGGGAAAACGGGTTTTAGCTATTTAATTTAATAAAGTGTTCAATGGATCTATCGTAAGTTCTTTCAGCCTTATTATCAAAATAACAGGCCGGAAGCTCACCGGACCTTTTATGATAAACTATACAATCACAGCAGACACCTTTTCTCGAACAGGGTTCGTAAGTACAGTTACAACTTTTCAAATTTCTTTCTTTGTTGCATTCCATGTTATTTATTTCCTTTCTCACCCGAAATGGATTTTTTATTAAATTATGATTATATTTTTAGCATTTTAAAACTTAACCGCCTTTTTATTATCAGTATTCAATTCCTTTCCTGGCCTTTATACCCTTACCGAAAGCATGCTTTACTTCTCTCATCTCCGTTACCGTATCCGCCAGATCTACCAGTTCCGGGGGAGCATTTCTTCCGGTCAGTACTATACAGAGTTTTTTAGGCTTATTTTTTATAAGATCGATTGTATCTCCGGCCTTTAATAGTCCATAACTTATTAAATTGACTATTTCATCCAGGATAATCATATCGTACTTACCGCTGTTAACCTTTTCGCGGGTATATCCAAAAGATTCTGAAGCATTTTCCATCTGCACCCTGGTAGGTGCAGGCATGCCATTTTTGAATTTTATAAATCCTTTGCCCAGCTGTTCAATCTCAATAAGGGGTTTTAATTTCTCAATGATTTTAAACTCACCGGTATTGCAATTCCCCTTAATAAATTGCAATATTAGAACCTTCTGGTTATGACCAGCTGCTCTCAACGCCAGACCCAGCGCTGCCGTGGTTTTCCCCTTACCTTCACCGGTATTTATCAGAACCAGACCCTCTTGTGAATCTTTTCCGCAGATTTCTTCAGGGCAATTATTATTTCTGATTGAATTCATTTTTGGCCAACCCCTGCCATCATTTCGATTTTATTATAACCCATTCTTAAGTATTTTATAAAACAATTCCATCTCCATATTTTCTCTGAAAACATCGGCCACCGGTTACTTTTATCCTGTTATAATTGCAGGTGTTTTAAAACCTGATTTACCGATTTAACCACAATTGCGCCGTCTTTTATTATTCTTCTATAAAGCTCTTCTGCTTTTCCACCGGTATGGTCCCTTTCCCTTATGCTTTTTTCGTTTATTATTATTACCTTTTTTTTAAAACCGACTGCTTTGTTTACCGATATCAGATTTGAAAAATTACCCGGCCCAAATTCCACTGCCGGCAAAATTACAGCA
>DATBWS010000047.1:0-3804 GCA_036514675.1 Candidatus Hydromicrobium sp. | reverse complement strand
TAAAATTAAAAAAGATTGATTCAGAGTATGCAAAAAAAATAAGTGAAAACGACCAGAGAAGAATAATAAGAGCTCTGGAAGTTTATGAAATTACCGGTAGTCCTTTTTCCAGCCTTCAGAATGTCTGGAAAAGCAAAAAATCAACATACGAGGCTGTTATGATTGGACTCACAATGGAAAGAAAAGAGCTGTACAGGCGTATTGATAAAAGGGTAGATAGAATGTTTGAAAAAGGACTGGTAGAAGAAGTAAAAAGACTGATTGATAAGGGATATGAAAATTGCCGCAGCGTCCTGAAGGCAGTCGGATACAAAGAAGTATTAAAATATTTAAAGGGAGAGACAACTCTTGAGAACTGTACTGGCGAGGTTAAGAAAAATACCAGAAGACTGGCTAAAAAACAGATGACCTGGTTTAACTCTGAGCCGAAAATTAATTGGATAAGAGTGGATAATTATGATAACATTTTTAACTTAACCGGAGATATTTTTAAAATAATACAGAAATGTGTCACAAATGAAAAAAATTGAATTTTCAAAACTGAATGGCCAGGGTAATGATTTTATAATAATAGATGCAACTGTAAGTCATATAAAATTTTCCACCAGTCAGATAGCTGAAATGTGTAACAGGAATTTTGGTATCGGAGCAGATGGTCTGATACTGATAAGACCATCAAAAATATCCGATTTGAAAATGGAATATTATAATCGCGATGGTTCGGTTTCTGAAATGTGCGGGAATGGTATAAGATGCATGGCCAGATTTTCCTATGAAAATAATCTAATAGAAGAAAACAACAAAAATTTCAGTATTGAAACACTGGCAGGAATAAAAAAAATATTTCTGAATGTAGAGAATAATAAAGTTGGAAATATAAAAGTAGGTATGGGCAATCCTGAATTTAAACCCAAAAATATTCCTGTAAATATAGATAATAATAAAAATGAGATTTTTAACTATAAAATAAACATTGATTCAAAAGATTTTTTCATTAACTGTATTTCTATAGGTAATCCTCACTGTGTCATATTTCTGGAAAATAATGAAAATCTGAACACTTTTCCGGTTGAAAGATGGGGTCCCTGCCTGGAAAGTCATAATATTTTCCCCAATAAAACCAATGTAGAATTTGTTCAAATAAAGAACACTGAAGAATTAAATATGAGAGTATGGGAAAGGGGAGTAGGGGAAACACTGGCCTGTGGTACCGGTGCATGTGCCGCCGGAGTTTGCGCTATAAAATTGAAAAAAATTAAAATAAATAAAGTGGCCGTCAATGTACCGGGAGGAAAAATAAATATTACATGGAATCCATCTGACGGAATGATTTATCTGGAAGGCATGGTAGAACACAATTTTGATGGCCAATATTACTTATAAAATATAATTTTTAACCAGAGAGGAATTTAATGCATTTTGAAGAGTCCGAAAGATTAAAATCTCTGCCACCTTATTTATTTGCTGAAATTGATAAGATAATAAATAAGAAAAAAGAAGGGGGATTGGATGTGATAAGTCTTGGAATTGGTGATCCCGATATACCTACATCAAAAGATATTGTAGAAACTCTCTGCAGGGAAGCGAACAATCCGGAAAATCACAAGTATCCTTCAAGTTATGGTTTAAAGATTTTTAAAGAAGCAGTATCAAAGTTTTACTTCCAAAGATTTAATGTGACGCTTGATCCGGAAAGGGAAGTTATACCGCTCCTGGGTTCTAAAGAAGGTATAACTAATCTGGCCTATACCTGTATAAACCCCGGCGATTATGCAATTATGACTGACCCCTCCTATCTGGTATACAAAATAAGCACCATATTTGCAGGAGGTACACCATATGCAATACCTCTGAAGGAAGAAAATAATTTCTTATTCGATATAGAAGGTGTTGATCCGAAAGTGGCAAAAAAAGCAAAGATTCTATATATTAATTATCCCAACAATCCAACTTCAGCAACCTGCAATATTAACTTTTTTGATAAAATAGTATCTTTTGCAGAAAAAAATAATATTATTGTCTGCCATGATAATGCTTATTCAGATACTTATCAGGGTGAAAATAAACCAATGAGCTTCTTAAATGCCGGTGGTTCAAAGAATGTGGGAATAGAATTGAATTCACTTTCAAAAACTTTCAATATGACCGGATGGAGGATCGGCTATGCAGTAGGTAACGAAGAAATAATCGAAAGTCTGGGTAAATATAAAACCAATGTTGATTCCGGTGTTTTTAATGCCATTCAATATGCCGCTGTAAAAGCTCTGGGCAGTTATAAAAAACATACCGAATATAACAATAAGATTTATAATAAGAGAAGGGAAATGATAAAAAAAGCTTTGAATGACATTGGAATTGATTATTATGATTCCAATGCTACCATATATGTATGGGCAAAGGTACCGGAAGGATTTACATCCGAATCATTTTCTAAAATGTTACTGGATAAGGCAAATGTGGTGGTAACACCAGGCAGTGAATTTGGAGAGAATGGGGAAGGATATATAAGAATTTCGATGACTATAGATGACCGCAGGTTGGAAGAAGCCTTGAACAGGATAAGAAACGTTTTATAAGGTAGTGACGGCGACACAACATAATTTATGATGAAAGAAAAAGTTCTTTTAATTTTTGTAAACTTCAATAATTTTAAAAAAAATACTACAGGAAAACCAGAACGCTATAAAGCATTCAATGAAAATGTAGAGGAATTAAAAAACCTGACTATCAGTGCCGGTGCCGGGGTGGAGGAAGTACTATTCTGCAGGCAAGATAAGCCAAATCCCAAATATTTCATGGGCAGCGGAAAACTAGAGGAAGCAAAAAATATTGTAGATAATAAAGAAATAGAATTAGTCATTTTTGATGATGAAATTACTCCTACCCAGCAAAGAAATCTCCAATTAAAACTTGATACTAAAGTCCTGGATAGAACTGCGCTAATTCTGGATATCTTTGCACAGAGAGCTCACAGCAGGGAAGGAAAGCTTCAGGTGGAATTAGCCCAGTTGAATTATCTTCTTCCCAGATTAACCGGTAAGGGAATCGAGCTTTCAAGATTGGGTGGTGGAATTGGAACCAGAGGTCCAGGTGAAACCAAACTTGAAGTGGACAGAAGAAAAATAAGAAAGAGAATTAGCCAGCTTGAAAAGAAAATACACCAGATAAGCATACAGAGAGATACTCAAAGAAAAAATAGAGAAGAAAGAAATGTATTTCAAATAGCACTGGTAGGATATACCAATAGCGGTAAAACCACGCTTCTTAATTCTACTACCGATGCAGATGGTTATGTGGAGGACCGCCTTTTTTCTACGCTTGACTCAACTACAAGGAGATTAAAAATATATCCCAATTCTGAAGTTTTAATCTCGGATACAGTCGGATTTATAGAAAAATTGCCCCATCAATTGATAGCATCCTTTAAATCTACTCTTGACGAAGTCAAAAAATCGGATTTATTGCTACTTATTTCCGATATAAGCAAACCTGCTTTTGAGAATAATATTTACAGCGTAAAAAATGTTCTGAAAGAAATCGATGCAGGACAAAAGCCCATGGTGCTGGTTTTTAATAAAATTGATAAATTAAGCAGTATAGAAATTGAAAGATTAAAAATAAAACACAAAGAAGCATTATTTATATCCGCTTTAAAAAAGACCGGGTTTAATGAACTATATTCCAGAATAAAAAAAATAATTGAAAAACATTATTTAGATATAGTTGTTAAGATCCCTTATAATGAGAATAAACTTATTTCTTTTATTTATGATAACTGCCAGGTTCTGAGACGCAGGAACTTAG
>DATBWS010000046.1:0-3743 GCA_036514675.1 Candidatus Hydromicrobium sp. | reverse complement strand
TCTTGATTACAACCAATTTCTCTCTTACTTATTTTATAATATCCGGCGAGATAGAAAGCAGTAAAATCCCTTCCTGGCTTTTGGTCATGGATGTCGAAGGTCAATCTGTCCTTACCGCATGGGCGGCAGGAAAATTTGTTCCGGAATTGATTGCTCAATTTGTAAAGAAAAGCGGCATTGCCGAAAAAGTAAATAAAAAAGAAATTGTAATACCGGGTTATGTGGCCCAGCTTCAGGGTGAATTAGAAGATGAGCTGGGAGAGGGATGGAAAGTGGTAGTTGGTCCAAGGGAAGCCGGTGAGGTTCCCAAATTTTTAAAGGAATACGTTACCTGACCGGTATTTCTTTTTCATAGTTAGAATTTATTTAAAAGCCTCTACATTGCTAAAAAAACTGATATTCGTTGCCAGCTAGTGTCTCCAGCCAGTATTTTTTAATTTAATTTGTAACAAGTTAGTAATTCTTGTATAATTTTTTGATGTATTTTGATTTTTATTAAGCGATAAACTCAAAAATGAGAGGAGTTTTATGAAAAGCGATATTGAAATTGCTCAAGCATCGAAAATGAAGCATGTAAGAGAAATTGCCGAAGAAATTGGTCTTGACGAAGAATATCTGGAATTATATGGAAACCATAAGGCAAAGGTAAAACTGGAAGTTCTGGAGAATTTCAAAGACAGGCCAAACGGAAAGTATATTGATGTCACAGCTATCACTCCTACCCCGCTTGGTGAGGGCAAAACAGTGACCACAATCGGGTTAAGTATGGCTTTAAATAAAATCGGTAAAAAAACTATCACCTGTATAAGGCAGCCATCTCTTGGTCCGGTATTCGGTATAAAAGGAGGTGCAGCCGGTGGTGGTTATTCCCAGGTTCTTCCGATGGAAGACTTCAATCTCCATCTGACCGGTGATACTCATGCTGTTGGTATTGCGCATAATCTTTTAGCTGCTTTTCTGGATACCCATATTATGAAGGGAAACGAACTTAATATAGATCCTTTCAGCATTACTTTAAATAGAGTGGTTGATGTAAGCGATAGGGCACTACGAAATATTGTAATAGGTCTGGGAGGTCCATTAAATGGGATTCCCAGAGAAACAGGATACGATATAACCGTTGCTTCGGAGGTAATGGCGATTCTTGCATTGACCACCGGTCTTAAAGACCTGAGGGAAAGGCTGGCAAGGATAGTGATTGGTTCTTCTTATGAAGGAAAACCGGTAACGGCAGAAGATTTGAAGTGCGCCGGTTCCATGACCGTTCTTCTAAAAGATGCCATAAAACCCAATTTGCTGCAAACTATTGAACATACCCCCTGTTTTGTGCATGCGGGACCCTTTGCCAATATTGCACATGGGAATAGCTCGATTCTGGCAGATCAAATAGCTATAAAGCTTGGAGATTATGTCGTAACTGAAAGCGGTTTTGGTGCTGATTGCGGAGCGGAAAAATTTATGAATATCAAATGCAGATATTCGGGATTGAAACCGGATGCAGTAGTTATCGTAGCGACAGTAAGGGCACTGAAAATGCATGGAGGAGTATTTGAATTTATCCCGGGACAGGGTGTGGATGAAAAGCTTATGAATAAACCCGATGTGGAAGGGGGTTTAAAAGGATGTGAAAACCTGGAGAAAATGATTGAAAATATGAAACTTTTTGGAATTCCGGTCGTGGTTGCTATAAATCATTTTGAAGCTGACAGCCAGGAAGAGATCGAAGTGGTCAGAGAAAGATCTATCCAGGCCGGTGCCGAGGACGCAGTGGTTAGCAAGGTATGGTTAAGTGGCGGGGATGGCGGAATTGAATTAGCCGAAGCTGTGGTCAGAGCGGCAGAGAAAAAGTCAGATTTCAAATTTCTTTATCCGCTGGACTGGCCTATAAAGAAAAAAATTGAAGAAATTGCCACCAGGATTTATGGTGCAGATGGGGTAAGCTATTTACCCGAAGCGGAAAAGAAGATAGAGTTGTACACCAGACAGGGATTTGATAAATTACCCATTTGTATGGCTAAAACCCATCTTTCTCTCAGTCATGATCCCGATTTAAAAGGAAGACCTACCGGGTTTACAATTCCTATTAGAGATGTAAGGGCCTCTGTTGGCGCGGGATTTCTTTATCCCTTACTCGGTATGATGCGAACTATGCCGGGTCTTCCAAAAGTACCTGCCGGAACCAGAGTAGATATTGATGATAATGGCAATATTGTTGGATTGTTCTAAGTAAAAAATTTAATTTTATAAATATAAATATGACTTGTATGATTTACTATAAATTTTAAATACAGAGGTGATTAAAATAGCTAAATTAATCGATGGGAATAAGATCTCACAGGACATCAAAAGAGAAATAGCTAAAGAAGTAAAAGAGTTAAAAGAAACCAGGGGGTTTGTACCGGGTCTTGCGGTGATACTGGTAGGAGATAATCCCGCCTCGAAAGTGTATGTGGGAAGTAAGCAGAGGGGATGCGAAGAGGTTGGTTTTAATTCCGAAACCATAAAAATGGACGAAAAAGTATCCACCGTTGATATATTGAAAGAACTGGAAAAACTGAATAACAGGAAAGATATTCATGGTATTTTAGTCCAACTGCCCTTACCGGCTCACATAGACAAGGCGAAAGTTCTGGAAGCAATATATCCTGAAAAAGATGTGGATGGATTCCATCCTGTAAATATCGGGAGATTGGTAGCACAGCAGGAATGTCTGGTACCGGCAACACCCTCCGGTATTATAGAAATGTTAAAAAGGGAAAATATAGTAATTAAAGGCAAGAATGCTGCTGTGGTGGGTCACAGCGAAATAGTTGGAAAACC
Source organism: Candidatus Hydromicrobium sp. (assembly GCA_036514675.1). Classification (GTDB taxonomy): domain Bacteria; phylum Actinomycetota; class Humimicrobiia; order Humimicrobiales; family Humimicrobiaceae; genus Hydromicrobium. The sequence goes on along the minus strand of DATBWS010000046.1, from coordinate 923 downwards.
TATGGCTCTGCTTCTTTTAAATGAGTGGGCTACGGTGACCATCTGTCATATCGAGACCCGTGATTTAAAAATGCATACAATAAAAGCGGATATTCTGGTTGTTGCCACCGGGGTGCCGTATTTAATTAAAAGCGATATGGTTAAAGAGGGAGCTGTGGTCATAGATGTGGGAATCAACAGGATTACAAAAGATAAAGCCAGCCAGGAATTACTCGAGTGGAGAAAAGAAGATTTTGAAAGCAAAGGTGCCACTTTAATTGGCGATGTGGATTTTTTAAGAGTAGAACCCAGGGCCAGTTATATATCACCTGTACCGGGCGGCGTAGGACCTATGACCATCGCGATGCTTCTAAAAAACACACTAAAAGCGGCAAAGAACATAACCGGAATTAAATAGTAGAACGATTAATTTAGATAAAATATTCCTTACATTCATTACAGATAACAGGAAAATTAATTTGATCATTTTAGGATGGGTATTTTCAAGGGTTATCCATATATTTTTTCAGTATTTTTTCTCCTCTCAATCTAAAAAATGTATCCAGGACTTCCTGATATCTTTCACAAACCGGAGTCTTTTCTCCTTTATAAATTAAAAAGGATGAATAAGAACAGCCACCTCCACATATTGGTGAGAATTTACATTCTCTGCATTTTGGAATGTTAAGAATGGTTCTTTCTTTCCATAGGTTGACTTTATCTTCATAGTACTCCAGATCGGGGTAAAATTTGCCAATAGCAAATTCAGGATTTCCAATAGATTCAGGACAGGCATATATTAGGCCGTCGGGACAGAAAATATGAAGTTCTAAAAGATTAGTCTCACAATTTATAAATTTTGGTGAAATATTTGGGGCACCTTTGATTATATCTAATATATGCCTTAAAGGCTTAAAAATATTATATCCAAATGCTTTTTCTAA
>DATBWS010000045.1:0-22088 GCA_036514675.1 Candidatus Hydromicrobium sp. | reverse complement strand
TGCCGCTGCATTCCAATATTCTATGACATTTTACCGCCATTTCCGATATATGGCGGGACATTTCTTCATTCAACTGTGTAGGGACTACATACTCTGTCATACCCTTGGTATATTTTGACTCGTAATCATAGAAACCGCTTTTGGGTTTTATTTCAATAATCGGAAGAGCGACCGGGTCTTTTCCTATAATGCTTACCGTCAATTCCCGGCCATTGATATATTTTTCAATTAAAATTTTATTATCATATTTTGATGCATCTTCAATTGCATATTTTAACTCCCCATCATTATCCACAATATTAACCCCTATAGTTGACCCTTCACTGTTTGGTTTGACTATTACGGGATAAGACAGCTTTTCACTTATAAGTAAATTTGATTTTGCTGCATTTACTTTGCTGTTAACATCTAAAGCAACGTATTCCGGAGTAAGAATATTTTCATATTTTAAAATCTTCTTTGACAATATCTTATTAATTGCAATGGCACTTCCCAGCACACCTGAACCGGTATATGGAATTTTCATAATTTCCATTAGCCCCTGAACAGTACCATCTTCACCATATCTTCCATGAAGAGCCAGAAATGCCAGATTAATTTTTCTTAAGTTATTATAAAAATCATTTTTAAGATCAACGAAGGTAACATCATATCCCGATTTTAGTAGTGACTGGTAAATATTCTTTCCGGTTAAAAGTGATATTTCTCTTTCAGAGGAGATACCACCCGCAATTACTCCGATTCTTAGCAACTTTTTCTTTTTTCTAATCTGCAGATCCTGAAATTTTTCTAATAAATCTGACATACTAAAATCCAACTACCCTTACTTCATATTCCAGCTTTATTCCAAATTTTTCCATAACCGTATTCTTTAGTATTTTTGAGAGGACAAATATATCTTCCGAACTGGCATTGTCAAAATTCTCAATATAATTGGCATGCTTGCTCGAAATCCTGGCACCGCCATAAACAAACCCTTTGAGACCGCATTCCTCTATCAATTCTCCGGTAGCTTTAGAATAGTTATTAACATTTTTAAAAAAACAGCCGGAACTTCTTGCATTGACTGGCTGTGTTAGTTTTTTATTTTTTATCCTCTCTCCTATTTTTTCTAAAATATTATTCCTATCAGATTTCCTGGTTTTTAAAACTATCCCGGTAAGTACTATTAAATCTGGAATATAAAAATGCCGGTAATCAAAATCACCTTTATTTAGAACAGCAGTTTCTTCCCTGATATTTCCACTTTTATTTGAGATATAACTTATTTTTTCTATAAAATCACAAATCCCCATGTACTTGCTCCCGCTATTGCCCATAACACTTCCGCCTATGGTACCGGGTATACCGGAAAGCTCTGAAAAATCATATCCCCTGCCTGCTGCCCTGATTACAAATTTTGAAAGATCATAAGCCGCCCCTGCAATAATTTTATCTCCATCCGTAAATTCCAGATAATTAAAGTCCTTCCCCAGTTTTATAATTACCAGATCAATATATTTATCGTTAAATAAAATATTAGTACCATCTCCTGCTACTATAAACCCAATTTGATTTTTTATACAGGTATCAATCATTTTTCTTAAATCTTTTATTTTATCTGCTGTAAAATAACATAATGCCTTCCCGCCAGCTTTAATGGAGGTTAATTCAGATGTGTCCAAATCAAATATTATATTATCCAGTGAAGTGTCTTTAATTACTCTCTTAATTTCTTCCCTGGTCATCATTATTCCCTTCGTCAGGCTATTTTAATAACCTAAAGTTTTAATATTTCATCTGTAACTCTGGTAATATCTCCAGCTCCCATCAGCAGAACCATATCATTTTGTTTCATATTAAGCTCAAGATATTCAGTTACATCCTGCAGTTTTGGAATATAGATTATTTTATTCTTAAAACCACTGTCTATCAGGTTGTCAATTAAGGTTTTACCGGTAATACCCGGAATTGGTTCTTCGCCCGAACCATAAACATCTGTAATAATCAGAACATCGCCTGCATCAAAACAACTATTAAATTTATCTTTTAAATTAGCCAGCCTTGAATATCTGTGCGGTTGAAAAACCATAATTATTCTTTTATTTTTTTCTTGTGTGGCAGCTTCCAGGGTTGCTTTTACTTCAGAAGGATGATGGGCATAATCATCAAAGATTATAGCGCCTTTTTTCTCCCCTCTCTTTTCAAATCTCCTTTTAACTCCGGTAAAAAACTTTAATATATCGGCAGCTTTTTCCATATCCAGATCCATACCATAACATACCGCAAAGGCTGCCAGGCTGTTCTTTATGTTATGGATACCGGGCACATTTAACTTTACTTTTATTTTTTTTGGTTTTTTGTCTTTGCCGGTAACCAGAGTGTAAGAGGAAGTGAAATTAGAAAATTTTATATTTTCGGCATAAATATGGTTTTCAGGATTAATCCCATAATAAATAATTTCTTTATCGTCAGATTTAAAGAAATTCTGAAGATATTCTTCATCACCGTTAAGAATTACCAGACCGCCTGATCTGGTATTGGCAATAAATTTCGAAAAGCTTTGTTTTATTTCCTCGATATTTTTATAAAAATCAAAATGATCCCCTTCAATATTGGTAACCACGCTTATAAATGGCTCATATTTTAAGAAAGATCCATCACTTTCACATGCTTCTGCTACTACGTACTCTCCCTTCCCATATCTCGCATTTGATCCCAATTCATTTAATTCTCCTCCAACCATTATAATGGGATCCAGACCCAGCCCTCTAAAAATCAAGGAAATCATAGAAGTTGTAGTAGTTTTTCCATGAGTTCCGGAAATCGCTATACCTTTCCTGCTATTTAAAATCCAGGCTAATATATCAGATCGGGCAAACAGGGGAATTTTTTTCTCTCCCGCAGCTATTATTTCTACATTATTCTCGGGTATCGCTGTAGAATAGATGATTATATCTGCACCCTCAATATTTTTTTTACTATGACCGATAAAAATTTTAATACCCTCATTTTTTAAAACATTTGTATAACGGGATTCTTTTATATCGGAACCTGAAACATTAAATCCCATACCGTGCAGTACCTGAGCTATAGCGCTCATCCCTGCTCCGCCTATTCCAATAAGAAAGCATCTTTTACTCTTTTTTAAAATATTGTCGGTATTTTTCAATTCAGCTCTCCATCAGTTTTGAAGTAATAATCTGTGCACTATTGATTCCGGCGCCTCTAATTTCCATGTTTTTCATATCTTTATATTTTTTCCGGTTATCCTTAATAAGCAATTCTATAACTTCAATCATTTTTCCGCTATCCAAATCCCTATCCTCAATCAGCATAGCTTTTCCTCTTCTTGCCAAAAAATCTGCATTATAAAACTGGTGATTGGCAACTGCATCAGGATAAGGTATAAGTATTGAAGGTATATTGCATTCAATTATTTCAGATACTGTATTCGCTCCTGCTCTGGAGATTATTAAGTTTGAAATTCTATATATTTCCTGCATTTCATTTATATATGGAAAAACCTTTAAAATTAATTTATCTTTAGATTTAATAAAATTATTTTTATTTTTAACCAGCTGGCCGTAGAAACGGCTGCCGCAAATAAGTAAAATCTGAATTTTATCGTTATCCTTAAAATAATCGTACAAATTTATAACTGTATTATTTATTTTTTCAGCACCCAGGCTTCCGCCGAAAGCAACTATAGTGAACCGTCCTTTTTCAAGGCCCCATTTTTTAAATTCCGGCTTTATATTTATTGATTGTCTTATTGCCTTTCTTAATGGATTTCCGGTAAAAATTACCCTACTTTTTTTTACTTTAAAATATTTAGCTGTATCATTAAAACTAATAAAAATATATTTCGCGAATCTCGAAAATAAATTGTTTAACCTTCCGGGAATATAATTCTGCTCATGCAAAGCTATCTTTCTGCCATTAAAAATGCCCGCTGCAAGAACAGGGGCGCAAGCGAAACCACCCATACCCAGTATTATATCAGGTTTAAACTTCAGTACTATCTTGAGTGATTGAATAAAACCTAAAGTAAACCAATAAAAAAATTTTATTATATTTAAAATTTTTCCAAATATATTTCCACTTAGAATCAAACCGCGGGATTTTATATTTTTATAATTTATATTAAACCCGGGTATTAGCTCTCCCCCTAATCCCTTATCGGTACCGACAAAAAAAAGTTCGCATGAAGGATAGTTATCTTTAATATATTCTATTATTGCTGAAGCCGGATACAGGTGCCCGCCGGTTCCTCCGCCGCATATTAATATTTTTTTCCTCATTTAAATCCAAAGTTTAAATTCGAGATTATTTTATTTTAATTATCCAGATAATTCTGCGTTCTTTTCAGGTAATGTATTTTGTCTGGATATATTTAATAGCATACCTACAGCTATCATACTTACAAGAAGCGATGATCCGCCGAAGCTAATAAAAGGCAGTGTCAGACCTGTTATGGGAAGCAGTCCAATAACCACGGAAATATTTATTATTGCCGGGACAATTATAATGCCGGTAAGACCCACTGCCATTATTCTGCCAAAATTATCCCTGGTTTTAATGCAGACTCTGATTCCAAAAAACATGAAAAGAATAAATAAAATCACTATAAGTATAGTGCCTACCAGTCCTAATTCCTCACCGATAATGGCAAAAATAAAATCAGTATGTGCTTCCGGAAGATAAGAATATTTTTGTATACTGTTACCCAGACCTAATCCGGTTAAGTTTCCCGAACCCAGGGCAATTAATGATTGCGATATTTGAAAATTAACCTCTCCGATTTCACCTTTTCCATTTATTAATGCAATTATTCTATTAATAAAGGCAAAAAGTCTTTCTCTTCTATAATCCTCTAAAAATAAATAGACTACCGTTACTGCAAATCCCATAAATCCCAGACCAAATAAATGTTTAAGTTTTACCCCGCCTACAAATAAAACTATAAATACAATTAATCCTATGACTACCATTGAACCCAGATCAGGTTCCATGAATATCAGGACAGCAACCACACACAGCGCAAGAAATGATGGAAAAATTATGTTCTTAATATGTTTATTATCTTTATATTTTCGATCAAGACTATCACAAAAGAGCACAATCAAAGCTATTTTCACAAATTCAGAAGGCTGGACACTAAAAAACCCAAAATCCAACCATCTTCTGTAACCATTGATCTCAATTCCAAAACCAGGTATAAAAACCAGAGCAAGTAACGCAATTGATATAAGAACGATAAAATTAGAAAATCTTCTATAATAACGGTAGTTTATTTTTGAAGCTAAAATGAAAAAAATAAAAGATAGCACCCACCATATTATCTGTCTCCTGATAAACCAATAGGGATCGTTAAAATATCTCTCTCCTATTGAAATAGAAGAACTTGATATCATAATGAGGCCAATTATTGATAGTATTAAAGTCAAAATAAATAGAAAATAATATTCTATATCAACTTTTAGAAAACTATATCTTCTAATATTAATTCTCTTTTCCATGGCACTTTACTTTTCTGAAATTATTAAATTTTTAAACTTATTTCCTCTTTCTTTATAGTCTTTAAACATATCCATACTGGCACAGGCGGGAGAGAGCATTAAAACTTCTCCAGGACTGGCAACTTTAAATCCTTTTTTAACGGCTGCTTCAAGTGTACCGCATTTATATACTTTATAATCGCAGGTGCTCTTTATTACCTGTTCATGAATACTGGAAGCAGTTTCTCCTATTAAAATTAAGTTCTTAACTTTTTTATTCAGAACCGGGATCAATTCGGAAAAATCCATATTTTTATCCTTCCCACCCATAATCAACGTAACTTCTTTACCAAAGTCATTAATAGCTACCATAGTTGCATCCGGATTAGTTGATTTTGAATCATTGAAACATCTCAAACCTCTTATATAACCCAAATACTCCATTCTATGATCCAGGGGGTTAAAATTTTTAATTGTTTTTTCCATGCTTTTTTTATTTATTCTCATCAAAACTGCCGGTGCAATAGAAGCCATGATATTGGATATATTATGCTTGCCTTTCAAAAGAGCATTTTTTATATTTATAGTCCCCCTGCTTCTTCCTATCTGATAGTGAATATGATTATCTTTATAGAAAATATCCGTACCGTCTTTCGGTTCCAGGCTAAATTTGACCAGTTCCGGCAACTGATCCCGCCTTTTAGAAATAGCTTGAATTTTCTTATTTATATACCGGTCATCGATGTTAATGATTGACCAGTCTTTTTTATTCTGGTTTGCCAGCAACTTTAATTTCAAATCACCATAGTTTTCAAAAGTTTCATGTCTATCTATATGATCACTTGTGATATTTAAAATCACACTAATATGCGGTTTGAAATCATATACTCTCTCCAGCTGAAAGCTGCTGACTTCTATTACTCTGATTAAATCTTTCCGCAAATTCGTATATGTATTTTCAGTATCTATGGTATCGATCAACGGTAATCCAACATTTCCACAGACTACACAATTGTTCCCGGAGTCATCAAGAATTTTTCCAATCAGAGTCACTACCGTTGTTTTGCCATTAGTACCGGTTACCGCGATAGTCCTATCCTGCTCTTCCTTGCTTAATAGTCTCCACGCCAGCTCTAATTCACTCCAGACAGGAATTCTATTTTCACCGGCAAGTTTGATTATTGGAATATTATCAGGAACACCCGGGCTGACTATCACCAGGTCTGTTTTTTCTATTATCTCTTTTTCTCCTGATATGTTTTTACCCAATATTATCTTCAAATTATCACGACCGGCATACTGATATACACCAAATGCATCATCCAGATTCAGTTCAGGATTACTGTCAATTCCGGTTATTGAAGAACATAAATCAAGCACTTTTTCTATTACGGAAATTCCTGTCTTTCCGAGACCGATTACCAATAAATTTTTATTTTTGACTAAACTAAATCTTTCTTCCATTTTCATTAGTCTATAAATTTTAAATAATAAACAAAAAATCCTACTCCGGCAAATAAGGCGCTTACCAGCCAGAATCTTATGATAATCTTAATCTCAGCCCACCCGAGAAGTTCAAAATGATGGTGAATTGGAGCCATTTTAAAAACCCTTCTTTTGAAACTTTTAAACCACAAAATCTGAATTATTACCGACAATGTTTCAATAACAAAAAGCCCTCCGATTACAATCAGTAAGATTTCTTGTTTTAGAATTATGGCAACTGCTGCTATCAGTCCTCCTACTCCAAAAGAGCCGGTATCTCCCATAAAAATTTCTGCCGGGGCTGTATTCCACCATAAAAAACTTATGCAGGCTGCCAGCGTCCCCCCGCAGACCACCGCTATATCTATTCCATAAGAAACATCAAGTATGGACCATTCCAAAAATGCAATTAAACAAAATACAGCCAATACAATGGAAGAAGTTCCTGCAGCAAGGCCGTCAAGGCCGTCAGTCAAATTAACTGCATTAGTGGTACTGATTATGATAAGTACTACAATAATATAATACCAGTTTCCCAGTTCAATCTTTATATTCGTAAAAGGTATTCCTATGTAAGTGCTGGCATTCAGTATATATATCGAAAACAATATAAAATATAAACACACTATTGCCAGAAGAGATATCTTTACCCACCACCTTAAACCAAGAGATCTCTGTTTTTTAAGTGCCATATAATCATCAATAAATCCTATCAGGCTGCATAACAGCAGTATAGAAACAGCGAATATTCCCTCTATACTATAAACTTCGTGCCGGTAATACTTAATCAGACTCACTGCAGCGAACGCAATCAGGGAAGACAAAACAAATATTACCCCGCCCATAGTAGGCGTACCTGTTTTAATAGAATGCGTTTTAGGGCCATCAACACGGATCTTTTCTCCGATTTTTTTATTCTTTTGAAATTTTATAAATAGAGGTGTTACCAGAAGTGAAATTATACCTCCAATTATAATCGATAAAAATATCCAGTTCATATATTGGTTCCAATCTATATTAAATTAATAATATCTTCCATTTTATTTGCTCTTGAACCTTTTATTAAAATTAAATCTTTAGATTCCAGCAAATTGTCTATTTCACTACTCAGTTTTTCTTTACTGCTGAAATAAAAGTATAAACTTTTATTCTCATTAAAATTACTGCTGTTCCTGTAACCCTCATATATATTCCTGGCAAGACTGCCCACAGCTATCAAGACATTCACTTTTTTTTTGGATAAATACCGTCCAATTTCTTGATGAAGCCTGGATGAACCGCTACCCAGCTCCAGCATATCTCCCAATACAGCTACGCTCCTCATATTTCTCTTTTCTGAGATTGAAACCAATGTGTCGATAGCTCCTTTAACAGAGAGGGGATTTGCATTATAACAATCATTTATAATTACCCTATCTTTTTTTTCTATAATTTCCATTCTGGAACCTTCGATAACCGCCCCCTCAATTCCTTCTTTAATTGCTTGACTCTTTATATTCAAATATAAGCTTATAGCCGCTGCACAGCAGGCATTATATATATTATGATATCCGGGAATATTCAAAATTACATTTATGATCTTTTTATCATTTTTAAACAAGTTAAAAGTAAATCTTCCCATTTCATCCATTTTTTCTTCTATAAAATTAAATGAGATATTACTATTTCTCCCGAATTTTTCAATTCTGCAATTAACCTTACTTTCTATTAAATTGCTATATCTGTCATCATTATTTAAAAATAAGATTCCATTATTTCTGTAAAGAATTTCTGCCATTTCGGCTTTTGCCATTGCTATCTCCCGCAGGTCTTTAAAAAAAGTCATATGTGACTGACCAACAGCAGTAATAGCCCCTATGTTTAAATTACATATATCGGAAAGTATTTTTATCTGGCCTTTTCCCCTCATGCCCAGTTCGGCAATAAAAAAATCAGTCCGGCTATCAATTTCCAGGACCGATTTTGACACTCCTATTTCGGTATTATAGTTCCTGGGAGTGGATATAACTCTATGTTCTTTGCCTAATATATTTACCAGAAAATTTTTAGCTGTGGTTTTACCTACACTTCCGGTTATCCCTATAACAGTCGGTTTAAATTTACGCATATAATTGTAGGCAATACTTTTTAAAAAATTCAAATTATTATCCGACCGCAGGATGATCAAGTTGTTTAAATCTCCATGTTTGATTTCTTTTTCCCGCAGCTTTAATTTTTCCGTATATCTTGCTTCAAATACAAAACCACCGGCATCCTTATTTAAAGCTGATTCTATAAAATCGTGTCCATTGTAATTCTCGCCTGTAAGAGGGATAAAAAAATCCCCTTTTCTTATAGTTCTGGAATCAGTCGATATTTTGCTAATATATTTTTCGATATCTCCTGAAATTAAATTACAGTTTGTCCAGGATATTATATCCTTAACTTTTATTTTTTCTTTCATTTTTCTTAAGTAGCCACTCCTTCACCACATCCCGATCGCTAAACGGTATCCTGTAATCTTTGAATTCCTGGTAGTCTTCATGACCTTTCCCCGCAATAAGAATTACATCATTTCCTCGTGCCATTTCAAGAGCCTTAAATATTGCTTTCTTCCTGTCAGTTTCTTTAATATATTTTTTACTGTCAGACTCAATCAGGCCTTCCTCTATCATGCATATTATAGAATCAGGTTCTTCGGTTCTTGGATTATCGGAAGTTATAACCGTTAAATCAGCCATCTTCCCTGAAATACGGCCCATAATTTTTCTTTTCTCCCTATCGCGGTTACCCCCGCATCCAAAAACTGATATAATTTTTCCCCCCGGTTTCAATATTTGTCTTATAGTTGCAAGTACATTTTCCAGACCATCCGGTGTATGTGCGTAATCTACTATCACTGTTAACTGCCTATCAGAATCTATCTTCTCAAATCTACCTCCTACTCCATGCAAAGATCTTACACCTTCCTGAATTGACCTGCTTTCTATACCCATATCAATACATACACTGACAGCTGCCAGAATATTATAGATATTGAAGCACCCGCATAATGGAGATGAAATATCTAACTTCATACCATCTAAAGTATTTATATTCATCTCAATTCCTGAAATAGAATTTTTAATATTACTTGCCCATATGCTTGCTCTATCGGATCTGAGTGAATAAGATATTTTTTTTAAGTCAGTGTATTTAAAAATTTCCTTCCCGTAACTGTCATCTATATTGATAACTGCTTTTTTCCCTCCATATATTTTTCTATATTCCTTTAGAAACAACCTCTTCTTTACATTAAAATAACTGGCCATATCTTTGTGATAATCCAGGTGATCCTGGGAAAGATTGGTAAATACAAAATAATCAAAATTAAGATAGTCAACCCTGTGTAAATCTATTGAATGAGAGGATACTTCCATACAGGCAGCATCTATTTTTTTTTGCCTGCTTTTATTAAAAAAATCATTTAAATCAAGAGATTCAGGAGTAGTGCGCTCAAAAAAAATTTTCTTTCCATCCAGAAAGGATTCAACAGTGGTAATAAGTGAAGTTTTCATTCCCGCTTTATTCAAAATAGAATTTATCAGATAACAGGTAGTTGTCTTCCCATTAGTTCCTGTAACTCCGATTAACTTAAATGACTTACTGGGATCTCCATAGAAATTTTTGCATAAAATCGGCAATACTTTTCTGGTGTTGCCGACCACAACCTGGGTCATAGATGAAGGAGTACTCACTTTCTTCTGAACCATTAATGCAGCAGCTCCATTAGAGACGGCTTCTCTTATGAAATTATGTCCATCATACCTGAAACCTTCTATAGCAATAAACAAATTATCCTTTAATATATTTTTAGAATTTATGGAAAGATCCTTAATATCTATACCGGTATTTCCATAAATTTCCTTATAATCTATTTCCTTTAGTAAGTTCCTCAACCTCATCTTTACAGCCACCCTGGATTTAAGTTATTTTACTTATACTTATTTAATACTCAACCATCCCTGCCGCATTATACAACAACACCTTTTTATCGATTGCTTAAGAGATCTTAAGCCTCCTTAGAGCAAATTCCATTATATCCCTGAAGGCAGGAGCTGCTACGGTTCCACCCCAGATCGTATTTTCTCCACCCTGCGGTTCGTCTACCATTACAATTATTGCAACTTCCGGATCTTCATAAGGAGCAAAACCAATAAAAGAAGTTATTTGCCTTCCTTCGCTGTAACCAACTCCATTTTTATTGGCTTTTTCGGCGGTACCCGTTTTTCCACAAACCTTTATCCCTTCTATCTGGGCTTTTGTCCCGGTCCCTTCTTCTACTACAGAAAGCAACATATCCTTAAGCGAATTAGCTGTCTCCAGACTGATAATTCTATTTCCTTCTTCTATCTGTATATTATTATCTTCTTCATTTTCCAATAATTTTATTTCCTTTACAATAGTGGGAGTAACAAGGTAACCCCCATTTGCAACAGCGCAAACTGCCCTCAGTAATTGAAGAGGAGTTACCGAAATACTCTGTCCTATAGCCAGTGCCCCTATAGTTGATGCAGGCCAGGTTTTATAATCATAAAAAAGTCCTTTTTCTTCTCCCGGCAATTCTATCCCCGTTAGCTCTCCAAAACCAAATTTTTTGATACTTTCCCAGAAGATTTTGTCTCCCATGCTTAAGGCAACAGTAACCGCTCCCACATTACTGGAATACTTTATTATTTCTCCGGTGGTATAACTGATATTATAAGTCCTGAATATCTCCTTAATTATTCTATCGCTAACTCTTATTGAAGGAGCCAGATTGAATGACTGAAATACGCCGACTGAGTTGTTTTCTATTGCAGATGCAACGTTGATTATTTTAAAAGTAGATCCCGGTTCATATGTAAAAGATATACCAGGTATTTTAAACAGCTCCGGATCAGCTTCCTCGTAATTATTTAAATCGAAACCGGGATAGGATGCTATTGAATAGATTTCACCGTTTTTAGGATTCATTACTACGGAAATTGCCCTCAGCGCATTATATTCCGAAACAAGTTCTTCCAGCTTTTCCTGTACAATATATTGAATCTGTGAATCAATTGTAAGAACCACATCCTTGCCATCGATAGGCTTTCTATAGGTATTATTCTCTTCCGGGATTATATTGCCAAAAACATCTTTTTCAGCAACTACTTTAACATCAATTCCTCTCAAAACTTTTTCATACTGCAATTCAATCCCGGATAAACCATTATTATCTATGCCGGTAAACCCTATAACCGAAGCAGCAATATCATTTAGAGGATAATACCTCCTGGCTTCATTTTGAATATACACGCCGGGAAGATTGTACTCCATGATTTTTTCAGCTTTTTCTGTAGAAACTTTTCTCTGTATATACACGAATCCTAAATCCTGGCTCTCCAGTTTTTCTTTTATATCCTCTGCATTTAGCTCTAATATCTCTGCTAAAATTTTTGATTCATATTCAGAATCTATAACTAATTTTGGATTCGCATATACAGTCTTTTCGTTCAAACTTATTGCCAGTTCAACTCCATTTCTATCCAGAATTTTACCTCTTTTTGAACTAAGAATAAACTCACCAATATGCTGAAACTCAGCATAACTTTTAAACTCTGAAGCATTTAAATACTGTACAGAAACCAACCTGTAGATTATCAATAAAAAAGCCATTAAAAATAAAATAAACAGGAAATATATTCTTTTCCTGTTTACCTTGATATTATTATTATTTCTAAGCATTTTTTAATCTAACATAATAATTAGGGAATAAAAAATGTCAATACACTCTCTGAAACCACCAGTACTATATCCTGAATGTAATAAATCGCTCCCAGGAAACTATCATAATTTTTGGCTAAAGTATCGGTGTTTCCGGATATATAATTATATATTTTCTCATTATTCTCAAGCCCGCTATTTGAAATCTCAACTATTTTTAAATTATCGGTCATATCCATACCCAGATCATTTCTGGCAGCTTCGATAATCCTCGAAGGCGATTTTAATTCTGATATCTCCAGCAGCAGACGGTCGCTCCTTTCATCTTCCAAAGAAACCATTTCATTAATTTCATATATACTTTTTTGATAATTGATACTCTGTATTTTCAGCCCAATATTCAAGAGAACTCCCAGACAGGCAAAAATTATAACAATAACAAATATATAGAACAGGCCACTATTGCTATATACCACATTTTCTTTCTCCCTTCCGCCATCCGGTTCCTTTACCAGATATAAGAGTGGATAAGATTTTCTTTTATAAATTTCTTGTTTTTCTGCTACTCTTAAGTTCATTTTAAAAAATTTTTAAATACCTTTTTAATAAATAATAATTTTCACTACAACTTTTCCAGAACTCTTAACCTTGCACTCTTTGACCGCGGGTTTTGGCTAATCTCTTCAGGCTTTGGCCTAACTACCTTTCTGGTAATAATCTCGGCTCTTTTTTTTCTACCGCATTTACATACCGGAAAATCCGGAGGACAGGTACATACGCCCTCATATTGTAAAAATTTGCTTTTCACCATTCTATCCTCCAGGGAATGGTATGATATTATTACCATTCTTCCGTCGCTTTTTAATATTTCAAAACCATCTTTAATTGCCTTTTCCAAATTATCCAGTTCCTTGTTTACTTCCATCCGGATTGCCTGGAATATCCTTTTTGCCGGGTGACCTTTTCTTTTATATTTAAATTTTCGGGGTATTGAATCCTTAATAATCTCCACCAGCTCTCCTGTGGTTTTTACATCCCCGGTCTTTCTATATTTAACAATGTTTTTAGCAATTAACCCGGACCACCTCTCCTCTCCATATCTTTGGAAAATTTCTATTAATTTTCCTTGAGGATATTCATTCACTACATCAAATGCACTTAAATTTATGTTATCTCCGAATCTCATATCCAATTTTTCATCTTTTAGATAACTGAACCCTCTCTTTGATCTATCAATCAGAAAAGAGGATAATCCCAGATCAAGCAACATACCGTCAATACTCTCGATATTTATTCTTTTTAAAATTTTTTTAATATTTGCAAAGTTATCATTTACTAAAACCACATTTTTAGAAAATTTTTTCAGTTTACTGGTGGCGGTGCTTATAGTCTGGCTATGAAGATCAACTCCAATTACTCTGCCTGTGGGGGCAATGGCTTTAATTATTTCTATAGTATGACCAGCACCGCCAAGTGTTCCGTCAAAAATGATATCGCCTTGCTTTAGGTTTAAATAATATAAAACCTCCTTTAAAAGAACCGGTACATGAACCTCTTCCAAATTCATTAATGACACTCTTTTAAAGCTCTAATTTTTCAAATACATCTGTGTTTTTCTTATACTTAGATTCTGCAATACCGTAATATTCCTGCCAATTTTCTTTATTCCATATTTCAGCTCTATTTGAAACGCCCACCATAACAATATCTTTCTCAAGCCCGGCATAATCTATTAAATTCTGGGGTATTCTGATTCTTCCCTGCTGATCCATAGTCTCTTGAACGGCAGAACTAAAAAACCATCTTTTAAATCTCTGAACATCGCCTTCGGCAACTTTGTTTTCAATTATTTTTTCATCTACTTTTTCCCATTTATCCATTGAATACAAACAAAGGCACTTTAAACCGTAACCCTTTGATATCATCATGCCTTTTACTAATTCTTCTCTGAATATAGAAGGGATGAAAATTCTTCCTTTGTTATCAATTGTCCGATGATAGGTTCCTGAAAACACCCTTTACTCCATCCTTTTACTTAATTTATAGGGATTTATAACCCTTTCTCTCCACTAATCCCCACATTACAACAATAAAATACCACATTAATATCAATTTGTAAACTATTATGTTTAAAAAAATATAAAAGTAATTATGATTATTTGATGTAGTATTTACTTAATAGTAATATATAAACTATATATAGCTAATTTTTATATGTTTCACTTAGACAATATACTATATATAGTCGGGGGGATATTTTAGTTATGTGGTTGGTTATATAGCTATGGATAATAAATAATCAAAAATTTGAATTTAAAGAAAATTTCAATTCTCTTTTTCTAAATCCAGCTCTCTTGTAACCAGTTTTCCGTCCTCGGATCTGGTTAGCTCTTCTATTTTACCCTCGGCCTCATTTAATTTTTTAAGACAATTAGAAGAAAGTTTAATACCCATTTCAAACTTTTCCATTGATTCTTCCAGAGATATATTTTCATCTTCAAGTTCCTTAACAATTTCTTCTAATTTTTTAATGGACTCTTCAAAACTCATTTTTTCAATTTTCATTTTTAATACCTAACTTTAATTTCCTATACATTTTATCAAATATTTTTGCATTAAGTATCCCGTCTCTTAACATTATTCTGATCTTTTGATTAACATTCACTTCATTTATACTTCTGATACTTTTGTCCTCTTCAGCTTTATATATTATAGCAAAACCACGATCCATTACAGCAACCGGATTTTTCTCCCTTAAGCTCTCCAGCATCAGTTTCAATTTACTTTTACTAAGATTAAGATAATTCTTCATATTGGAAATCATTCTGGTGTCTATGTTCCTGGTTACCATTTTATAGATATAAATCTTTTTAAATATATTTTTCTTATCCATCAGCTGCCGGTAACCGGATATTTTTTCCCTCCTGGTCCGGATAAGTTTTTTCATATTCTCTATTAATTTGCTGCTAAATTCGGAAGCCGCCTGATTGAATTTATTTAGCAGAGTCTCCGGTTTTATAAACATTCTTTTTTTAATCAAAAAATTTATCTCTTTTTTAAGCATAGCTATTTTCGAGATAATAAGACTGCTGATTCTTTTATTAATTCTCTTTAAATTTTCCATTGCTTCCGTTTTATTTAATATAACTAACTGCCCGGCAACTGAAGGTGTGGCTGCACGTTTGTCTGCTACAAAATCAGAAATAGTATAATCTGTTTCATGCCCAATCGCTGAAATTAAAGGGACGGGACAGTTAAAGATTCTTTCAGCCAGTTTTTCAGTATTGAATGCCCATAGATCTTCCAGTGAACCTCCTCCTCTTGCCAGTATTATTACATCCACTCCGTACTGACACAGATCATCTATTGCTTCACAAATTTCATCACTTGAGGTTGCTCCCTGAACATTAACATCCCTTACTATAAGATGGAAATTTTCAAACCGGTGCTTTAAAACCAAAATTATATCTCTTATTACTGCACCTCCAATAGAGGTCGCAACACCTATTCTCCTGGGAAGAATGGGAATATTTTTTTTATATATGAGGTCAAAATATCCTTTTTTCTCTAATTTTTCTTTCAGCTGTTCAAATGCTAAAATCAGTGAACCTTTACCTACCGGTCTGGCGTCCACAGCTACTATCTGATATTCTCCCCTTTTTTCATAAACGGAAATATAGCCATTTATTAATATATGCAATCCTTCTTCTATATTAAAAAGTAAATTTTTATTACTCCCATGAAACATAACCACCTTGATTTTGGAACTCTCATCCTTTAAATCAAAGTACATATGCTTCTTATCGTGGAAATAAAAATTGCTTACTTCTCCCTCTACCCATATATCAGGGTAACCTTCTTCAAGACTTTTTCTTATCTCAAGATTAAGCTCGCTGACTGTGTAGATTTTTGATTTTAAGGTGCTACTGTCTTTCATTTAATTTTTTACTGCAGATTCCAGTATATAATCATCATTTGGGTTCTGCTCTCCTCCAGGCCTTTAATCAAGACATTTACAACCTTATCTTTTTCATTGCTGTAATAGGTAAATTTAAAAGTGGGGATATTTTTATCTTCTAAAGTTAAAAATTCTTCTTCGATCTCTTCCGAACTTCCTTCAAATATTAAAGCTCTGCTCCAGATTGATTGAACTTTTTTATCTTTATAATATTGCTCTACTTTTTTAGAGTTTTCCATTACTTCTAACAACATGTAAACAAGATTCTCATCACCTTCCACCAGACTTGCTTCTTTTATTATAGAATCAGGATAGTAAAAACTATTAAATAATTCTAAAAAACCTTCATTCTCCAAAAGATCGTTAAACTCTTCCTCTGAAATACCTTCGGAACTACTGTTAACTTCCTCTGTTTCAATATCTTCTGTTATTTCACTTTTCTGGGTGCTGACAGAATTAAAGCATGAACTGGCAGTTACCGTTACCAGTAAAAAACAGATAATTAAAAAAATAATATATATTTTTTTCATTTCCATATTTCTCTAACCTAATAAAATAAACTTAATAAAAATCTTAATCGTTATATAAGCACAAAATACTATTTCCAGGGAAACCATAATAAAATTTATAGTATTATCAAAACCCTGATTTATTTCCCTTAAATACCTAAAGGGTTTACTGACAAATTTTTTAATCTTCGGTAAAAATTTTATCATAGAATAAAGAGTATAACCAATAAGTATTGCACTTCCAAGAGTAATTATAAAATCATTAAAAAAATAATTGCTATAAACAAAATAACCTATTTCTATTAAATTTAAAACTACAATTATGGCCAAAGTCAATACCAGCGAATAAGATTTAGATGAAATATCTTTTTCTACCTCCGGTGTATAGTTTTCGAGTTCCTGAATTTTTTTCTGTACAGTATGACTACCGTTAGTTTTAATCATAAATCTTAGACTGGAAATATACAATAATATTAACGCTATCGATAGAATTAATAATAGAACCATTAATTATTAATAATTGAAATTATGGATATTTTGATTATCATTATATCAGTAATATTTAAGATTTAGGTATTTTTTTTTGGTACAGTACTGATTTCTTTTTTACCTGAAGATTTTCCTTCAAATTTTTTAGTATCTTTCTCTTTGTCTATTGGAGTACTGCTACTATTAAGATTTTTTGAACTTGATTTATAATCCGTACTGTAGAATCCAGATCCTTTAAAAATTATTCCCACAGCTGAAAATAATCTACTGGTGCTAGAATCACAATAAATACATTTGACAACATCGTCACATCCAGCTTTTTGAAATTTATCGAAAATTTTTCCGCATTTCTCGCATCTGTAACTGTATACAGGCATATATTTATTTCCTCCGTAATAAAATTATTTTGAAAATATATATCAATTGAGGATTTTAGTCAAATATTTTAAAGTAACTTATAGTCAATATCTAAAATAACTTTTATAATATCTGAAATTGCTAAATATTTTGTCCTTACGATCAGATGAAAAAAAGAAATATAATTATCATAATTATATGCACTATTATTCTGGTAATAGTAGCGATAACTACCATACAAAAAAAACCTGATATTGAAAATATTTACCTGAGTTCTGACAGAGATTCCGATTCCGAAAAGTTAAGGCTGGGTAGTAATTATTTCTTTAATAACCGTAATTCAGATATTTATCTTATAATGGAAGTAAAGCACCTTACCCCTGAAGATGAAATAAAGGTGGAATGGGTAAAAATTGAAGATAATTCTTACAAAGTAATTCAAAAAAATATTATAAGCCCGGAGAGAAAAGGCTCGGGAAAGATTATAATCTCACTTGTTAAAAAAGAAGGTATTTATTCTCCTGGAAATTATAATGTTCAAACTTATTTAAATGGGAACAAAAAAATCTCTGAAGAATTTTATATTTCAGACAAAACCTAATCTCCTTCAGCATATTCGGATCCTATTTTACTAAATTCGCTTTTTACCCTTTGAAATATTAATTCCAATATTTCATTTACTACATTATCAAGATTATAGTTTTCAATGATCCTAATATTTTTCTCTTTTGCCAGTTTTTCTATATAATCCTGAATTATTATGATTTTATCCAGATGCTTTATATATTTGTCCATAGGCCTTGAACCCTGCGTTTCAAAAGTTCTCTTGGTGAAATGCTCTTTATGAATGTCTTTATCAGTTACCGATATAACTATCTGTTGAATTATAGCCCTGGATGAGTAGCCTCCGAGATCCAGGTAACCCGGTACTACATGTGCACCTTCTATAATAATATCCGATTTTTCTTCAATATTTCTCTTTATTATTGCCTCTATACCTACGCTAACCGCCAGCACTTGTTCCCTGAAGCCCAGAATAACAGGTTCTACTCCGGAAGGAGGAAGGGTTAAATTTTTATATGCATTATAAGAAGAGCCCCTAAGAGGTCTGATTAATTTCTCGGATACCGAAGCTCTCATAACCTCTCTTATGGCATCTGTAGAAGCTACCCTGGTTATATTTAATCTATTAGCCAGTATAGTAGCTATAGTCGATTTCCCTACACCGGTTGAACCACCAATAAGTATTATAATTGGTTTTTCAAGTTTGCCAACGGACTGCCACAGTAAATATCTCTCAGCATATTCCAAATTAACTTTATCTTTTATAAACCTGAACGCCAGTGATCTTAATTCTTCGAGAGACAGTGAATAGATTTTATTCTTTAGAAAATAATCCTGAATCTCAAGCGCGATTTTATGAGCGGTTAAGATATCCAGACCGGTTACCGAGATAGATGAGGCAAGTATTCCCTTGGAAAAAGGCAGGCCTCCTTTTTTATCGGAAATTACTATTACCCCCAGGCCTACCTCATCTTCACTTCTAAAACTCATATCAATTTTTCTCCCCCTGAGAATATTTTTTTTAATTCCTCTTCCAGTGCTCCCCTTTCATCCAGCATAATGGGCACATTATTCATATAGATTACTTC
Source organism: Candidatus Hydromicrobium sp. (assembly GCA_036514675.1). Classification (GTDB taxonomy): domain Bacteria; phylum Actinomycetota; class Humimicrobiia; order Humimicrobiales; family Humimicrobiaceae; genus Hydromicrobium. The sequence goes on along the minus strand of DATBWS010000045.1, from coordinate 2,452 downwards.
TTTTTTATGCTTAAAAGCATAATCCGTTAAAATATCTACGGAAGCTGCCTTCAATTCCGTCAGTACTGTGTCATAATCTTCAGTTTTTTCCAGATCCTTTCTAAGTTCTTCTCTATTTCCCAGATTAAAACTCATTTGCTTAACACTGCAGTTAAAATTATTTTCCATATAATTTTTAATCATAGGTTCAATAACTTTATTTGCAGTCATGGCTATAAAAATTTTTTTACCGCCAACATCTGATAAAGGCTGCGGCCTGAAAACTGTCTTTATAATCCTGGCTTTTGAATTTATTTTTTTTATCTCTCTTTCTAAAAAAACTATTTTATCCCGACTTGCCAGTGGTTCCTCACACATTGTGATAATTATAAAATCCGCAGATAATATTCTATAAATTCCCAGATAACCTATTATGCCTTCCCAGTTTTGGCCAGCGCCTATTATACAAATGACTGCATCCGTTTCTATATCCGGTATAGAAGCGCCGCTTCCTTCCACTATTATCAGGTCAGGATTTAATTTCTCTGCAATTTTTATACCTTCTTTTATATTGGACATAAAAATTTTACCGCCAAACCCTCCGCCGCATCTTCTGCAGCCAATAGTAGTCACTTTACTTGTAAGAGCATCTTCTATATAATCCGAACTCGCATGCATCCCCTTACTACTGATATTAAGAAGGTATTCAGGAGTAATATCTATTTTATCACCCCTAATAATCAGGGGGGTTTTAGGTCCTCCTCTACCCATAGCAATCACACAGACATCAATATCTTCCCTTGCATATATCTTAGTTATATAAGAACTAACTGCAGTCTTACCAATTCTTTTCCCGGTTCCGATAATAGATAAAGTGGGTTTTTTGCAATGTATATCTTCTTTCTCGTAAGAAAATAAAAAGTCAGGACCCATATAGCTGCATTTATTTGCAAGACAAAAAGAAGCAATCTTCATTCTGATAATATAATTAACTACCGGCTCGTCACTTAAATCATACACAATGTCGGGATTAAAATATTTAAGTGCCTTATCAAAATCCAGGTCAATATCCTTAATTGTGTAAACCTTTTCACCAAAAAAATCCTCAATATTATCTATCACCAATTTCTCTGTCCCCCCAAGAAAAACCATACCTTTAAAATCGCCTTTATAGATTTTTTTAAGCATTGCAATTGCATCATAAGTCACCTGCGGATAGTGCTCGCCGTCTATTAATGCAATCAGACTTTTACCTTTATTGCTTTTTTTCTTTAATAAACTTATCACAGAGTTTACTCTTCTTCTCTTTTCTTGTTACACCAATAATTTTTTCAATTTTATCAAAAGGATACCTTCTGTAAATATCAATTTCCTTCTCTCTTACATATATAATGTTATAACTTGGTTCGATCTTTCCTCTCAATCTAAGACAGGAAACCGTTCCGGCAGTAACTACCAGCATATCTTCTACTCTCCACAGATACGGCACATGTTTGTGCCCGCATAATACCATATCTACTCCAGCGTCAACTACTATTTCCAGAACATCACCGGCATCATTTACAATATTCCTTTCTCTTCCGGTATTAGGAACCGGTACCAGGTGATGATGCATGGTAAAGATTTTAAAACTATTATCATCACATCTACTAAATTCAGTTTTGATCCAGTCATAGTGCTCCCTGCCGATCTGTCCATTATCAAGATCCGGTTCACTTGAATCAGCTGCGACAATTGCGACTTTACCATCATTAAATGAAATATATCTACCGCCAAAAATATCCTCAAAATGCAGATATCCTACATTCCTGGAATCGTGATTGCCCAGTTGAACCAGTATGTTTATGCATTTTATAGGGGAGAGATAATTTTTTACGGTATCATACTCCATCCTGAAGCCGTTGGCAGTAAGGTCTCCGGTTATAATCACTATATCGGGACAAAGTTCATTTATTTCGTCAATACATCTTGTAAGAAGACTGGGTACGAAATGTTTTTCGCCAACGTGGATATCAGAAATTTGAACTATTATTGTTTCTTTAGTATTTTCTGCCATTATTTTCCCTCTCCAGTATATATAAAAAATAGTAGTGTATATTTAGTTTAAATGCTTTCCTTTTTAAAATAAATTATACCTTAGAGACCCAGACTTTTTCATTAAAATTAAACTCATAAAGAATTACGATATTATATATTTTGCTATTTAACTTAATTTTATAAAAAGAAAAAGTAAAGCACAATATATATGCTATATTATGCTTTACTTTTCTATAAAAAACACTAAAAAACTAAAAATAAATCATACTTTTTAAATATGATCATTCTTCCATACAACGGCTACAGGCCACAAAATGATCATGTTCCACCTCTATCAGCTGGGGTCTGTTTCTGGCACATTCTTTATCTTTATTTGCAACGCAGCACCTTTCGTAATAGACGCAACCAATGGTGGTTTCTATTTGCCTTGCTTTTA
>DATBWS010000044.1:0-7648 GCA_036514675.1 Candidatus Hydromicrobium sp. | reverse complement strand
TATATATGGTAAATAAAACAAAATTCTGAAAATAATAAAGAAGCCATTGGGTCTAAGAACCTGCTGAAACTGCTGCATAAAAAATCCATGCATATTATTCTCCTTTATAACATTTTATTTTTTATGCCTTATTATATAAATAAAAAATGGAGATAAACTGGAGCTAAAATGTCTTTATATATTTTTAAAAAGAGGTATGGATATTATAAAAGTAATTTCCTTTTTATCTTTATCATAATCTACTTTTATTGTACCTTTATGGTTTTCCACTATTTTTTTACTTATAGAGAGTCCGAGACCAAAACCTTTTCTATCATTTGAAGCGGAAGTCTTATAAAACCGGTCAAAAATATAGGGGATGTCTTTTTCTTTAATTATATCGCTTTTATTGGAAATATTAATAATCAGTAACTTCTCATCCTTATTGCTATCCATCTCAATCTTTAATTCCTTTTCAGGAATGCTGTATTTTATGGCATTGTCTATAAGATTAAATATTAGCTGCTCTATTTGCACCTCACTGCCCATAATAGTGGAATCTTCTCCGGTAAATTTTAATTTTAATTTCAATACTTTGGAAATAATTTGATTTTCAAATAATCTTACTATTTTTTCTAAAGTTTTTTTTGCATTGATTTTAATAAATTTTTCCCTGTATCCATTCTCCTCGATATCTGCCAGGGTAAGCAGTTCTTCCGTAATTTTGGATAGTCTCATGACTTCGCTGTCAATCAGATCTATGGTTTCTCTGTATTCCTTTTTTTTGATATTTTTTTTCTGTTTTAATATGTCAATTTTTATCTTCATTATGGTGAGTGGAGTATTTAATTCATGCGAAGCGTTCTGGATAAACTGCTTCTGCTTTTTGAACGATGATTCTATTTTATCAAGCATACCGTCAAATACACGTGCCATATTTGATATAGGGTCTTTTCCTTTAATATTCAATCTTAAATGAAGTCTTTTTTCATCTATTTCTTTTACATTTTCAGTTATAAGATTGACCTGTCTTAACATCCTTCGTAGAACCAAAAAACCGCTTGATACCGCTATAATTATTATTAACAGCACTCCACCGGTTATTGTATAAAATATCCTTATAAAGAGTCCCGGGGACAATATCTTCAGATGCAGCGGCGTTCCAAATGGTCCAAATCTGCCTTCTTCTTTCAGTCTGTCAACTATTATCCGGTCCACCCCTTCAAGGTGTTCATTTAAGGTAGTTAAATATCTTTCTCCTCTAAGGTTGAAACTATAGACAAAATAAATAAGAAATCCATAAAGTATAAATGAGATTAATATTATGACCATAAACCAGAGCAGTATTTTTCTTTTAAGTGTTAATTTCATGATTTTCTCTTACCCATCATCCATTATTCTATATCCCGATCCATAAACAGTTTCTATAAGCCTGCCGGATTTACCTAATTTTCTTCTAAGATTCTTGATATGGGTATCCACTATGTTGGTAAAGATATCCACATTTCTATCCCAGGCATGCTCAAGTATTTGATTTCTGCTGACCAGTTGCCCTTTATGTCTTAAAAGGTATTCAAGGATCATGTATTCTTTTTTGGTAAGTTTTGCTTCTCTGCCACCTGTAAATACTTGTTCCCTGTCCAGGTCTATTTTTAAATCGAAAGTACCCATTATATTTTCCTTATTTCTTGAGGACCTCCGGAGCAGGGCCCTTATTCTTGCAAGAAGTTCGGAAAATTCAAACGGTTTTTTAAGATAATCGTCGGCGCCGCAATTCAGCCCATTAACGATATTTTCTATCTGCTTTTTTGCTGTGAGCATCAATATGTAATTATTTATTTTTTCTTGCCTTATTTTCCGGCATAGGTCTTCCCCCGCCATATCCGGAAGCATTAGATCCAGTATTATGATATCATAATCATAATCTCCAATAAGACCATAGCCTTCCTGTCCGCTGTAGGCTACATCAACAGTAAATCTATGCTGCTCCAGCCCTAATTTTATATTGTCCGCTACGGATTTTTCATCTTCTATTATCAATATTTTCATATTTTTAAGAGATTCATATCAAATTTATATAACTATTTTATACATTTAAGAAGTAAAAACAAATTTGTGGTAAATACTATTCGTGCCTTAATGAGTCAATGGGATTGAGTCTTGCTGCGCGCATAGCAGGAAAAATGCCAAAAATCAGGCCTATGGCTGTAGAAAAAGATAAAGCCATAATTACAGGAGAAGCAGTAATCGGTGAACTTAAATTGGTAAAAGCACTCAATACTCCTGTTATAAGGCCTGCAAGTCCTATTCCTATAATACCGCCTGATAAGCTCAATACTATACTTTCGGTAAGAAATTGTATCAGTACATCCCTGTTTTTGGCACCTATTGCTTTTCTTATACCGATTTCCCTTGTTCTTTCGGTTACCGATACAAACATAATATTCATAATCCCTATGCCTCCTACCAGAAGCGAAATAGCAGCAATGCTGGAAAGTAAAATAATCATAATATCGGTAACCGTACTCGCCATTTCCAGCAGCTGAGCAGAACTGCTTATTTCGAAATCGCTGCTTTCTCCTGGCAGGATATGATGCTGTATCCTCAAAGTAGCTTTTGCTTCAATTATGGCATCATCCATTACCTCTTCACTTTCAACTTTTGCCACAATTTGATTGACTGTATCGATACCATATAATTTATTTTGAGCCATTGTTATAGGAATATATATTGAATTATCAGGACTCATGCCAAATGTATAGCCAATAGATTTCAGCATTCCCGTTACCTTAAAATTTTTTCCATCTATTTTTACTGTCTCACCAATAGGATTGGTTTTTCCGAAATAATCACTCACCACATTATATCCCAGAATAGCCACATTTGATGAATTAGAAACATCATCTGCAGTAAAGAAATTGCCTTTTTCCAGTTCATAACCCGCAAAATCCAAATAATCTTCCGTAGTAGCGGTTACACTAACGTTCCCACTCCAGCTCATATAGGAAAAAATAGACATGCTGCTTAAAAACGGTATTACTTCATCCAGCAAGTTCGCTTCTTCTTTTAAGGCTTCCACATCTTCCAGATATAATTCACCTGCTACAATTTCCTCATCATCCTCTTCTGCAAATTCCTCATCCTCATCTTCACCAAACCTGCTTATAAAAACTCTGCCCTGTCCTGGAGCCGCTTCTACTCTAACCTCTCCTCCACCTGTAAATACCTGTTCCCTTCCCGGAGTAATTGTAATTACATTTGTTCCCATACTCTGTATATTTTCAGTTATGGAAGCCTCAGCACCTGCACCTATTGACATAACCGCAACCACAGATCCTACACCTATTATAATTCCCAGCATGGTCAGAAATGATCTTAACTTGTTTAAAGCCAGGGACTTAAAGGCAATCTTTATATTCTCAAGTATTCTTTTCATAATAAAGCATTCTCTTCTATACTATTTATCTTGTCCTCTAATTTTGGCATATCTTCAAGCTTTTTCTGCGCATTAATCGGATCTTTTATTATTTCCTCGCCTGTTACAATACCATCTTTTAAATAAATTATTCTTCCGGCATGCCTGGCCAGGTCTATTTCATGGGTCACAAAGAGGATAGTTTTACCCTGCCTGTTAAGACTCTGAAAAATGGCCATTATCTCCTCTCCTGTTCTGGAATCCAGATTACCGGTTGGCTCATCCGCCAGTATTATGGCAGGATCATTTACCAGGGCCCTGGCAATGGCTACTCTCTGTCTTTGTCCTCCCGAAAGTTCGTTAGGCCTGTGCCTTACCCATTCAGCCAGTCCAACGGAATCTATTACCTTACTTATTAAATCCCTCCTGGATTTTGAGCTCTTCCCCTTCGAATAAATCAAAGGAAGCTCTACATTTCCTGTAATATTGGTTCTGGATAGCAAGTTAAAGGTTTGAAATACAAACCCAACTTTTATATTTCTAATCTCTGCCAGCTGGTTATCATTTAAACCCGCCACATTTACATCTTCAAGCAAATAGGATCCCGAAGTAGGGGTGTCCAGGCACCCCAGTATATTCATCAGGGTGGATTTTCCTGACCCGGAAGGTCCCATAATAGACAGAAATTCTCCTCTATTTATTTCGAGATTAATACCGTTCAATGCATTTACCTTTATGTTGCCTATCTTATATACCTTGGTAACATTTTTGATATCTATAATTTTTTGATCCATAATTTCTTTATCACCCTGAATTTGTTTATTGTATTCTGGAAGTTACGATTACATCTCCTTCTTTCAGACCGGAAGCTATTTCTATATAGGAGTAATCATTTATACCTGTGGTGACCTCTACTTTCTTCACTGCCTGCGTAATATTTTCAGAATCAACCTGTTCCGATACCAAAAGATCTACGTAACTTTTTCCATTTTCCTTATATACCGACTGAATTGGAACATACAACACATTCTCTGCCTTTTCGGTTATGATATCGACATTTGTCGAAAGCCCATAATATATTTTGATATCTCCAATATCATCAAATTCAATCAATATTTCGAAAGAAATTATGTTGCCCTCTGCTACGGTTATGGGTATGATTTTTTCAACTTCACCTGAAAGTTGATTATCCGGATAAGCGTCCAGGGTAACATACACCTCATCACCCGCCGAAACCTTTGAAATATCAGTCTCACCTATAGTTGCTTTAATCAAAAAATTATCACCGGTTATCGAAATTACATTATTTCCTAAATTCTCGTCACCTGTCTTGAAATCAGACGAAATAATTATTCCATCGTAAGGAGCGTACAATATGTAGTCATCAAGATCTTTTTTGGCTTCCTCGTAATCCATCTTAGCAAGTTCCAGTTGTATTTCTGCCTGATTTATATTTTCTCTGGTCGATTCAATCTGCACATCTGCCGACTGCAGGTTTGACAGATTATTCCAGTAAGTAGTGGACTCATTAAGAAGTGATTGATCGTAAGAAGATTGTGCCTGGGATATAGATAACGAATCCCCTTTATCATTGGCATCTTCCAGACTACTTAATGCACTTTCTGTAGACTCTTTTGCTTTTTCAGTGTTAAGATCCGCAATTTGAATTGCTATATGTTTAGCGTCCAGAGCTTTTTGATAATTTAACCTTGCCGTTCTTAAAGAACTTTCGGAAATCTTTAAATTATTTTCGATTCTTTCCAGTTGGAGTAGTCCGTCTGAATTAGCCACGTCAATCAGCATATCTCCTTCCTTAAAATAATCTCCCTTTTCCAGAGCAGAAATTATTTCCCCTGAAAATGAAATTGTATATGTATTCAGAGTTTCTGAATCTACTTCTCCTGTGGTTGAAACAAGCTGGAAAATATTACCTCTCTTAACTTCGAATGTTTCAATGTCCTGACTTACTATATTATCTTCCGAGTCAGAAAAAGGGCCCATACAGGAAAAAGAGATAATTAAAATCAAAAGAAGAATAGATGCAGAAATTATTAAAAAAATAGTTTTTCTTTTATTTTTAAACATTTTTCCCCTCTTCATTAGTTTTTAGGGAAATTATATTAAAAAAAAATGTAGAAATTCTGGAGCAGTTACCTGCATATTTAAAACTCTTCATCAAATCTCCAGAAAATATTCATTATCCTTTGCTAAAATAAAAAAACAGATACCGAAAAAGGAGTGGATAAAGTCAGACCGGGAAGTACAACTTTGAAACCTAATTTTATCAGGGATTTTTAAGGAGGTGATCCGGCCTTAAAGTAAAATTAAAAAGTAATGCAGCGTCAAAGGGGTAAGAAAGACTTCTTACCCCTTTGATTTTAAATCTTTTAAGTTTTATTTAAAAAAAATTCTTATATTTCTATCCTGTACCCGTCATAAGCTATATTTACATTGACTTTTCCTTCTGCATATTCCTGTAGCTTTTTTGCCAGTTCTTTCTTATCCATTGTGACTATCTGTTTTCCGCAGTGCGTTACAACTAAATGGCCGATATCGTATTTTTTACACCATCCTATTACAGTCTTGATTCTGGTATGGCCAAACAGTTTCCCTTCCCTTTGTCTCGCCATATTAATATTAAGACTGGAACCATCGGCTATCAACATATAAATATCTTTAAATACAGTTCCCTTATCCTCTTCAAAATCCAGTATATCCGGAGCGTAAATTATGGTCCTATCTCCTCTAATTTTATATCCGACTGCAGGGCACCTCAGGGAATGAATTACATCATATGCCTTAATATCCAGATCCTTCAGCCTGTATTTTTTATTACTTTTAATAATCCTGTACTCTACAGGTTTATATTTACCGTAGTCAAGAGTAACTTTAGTAAGGTAAACCGGAATATTTATCCTCTTTTCTTCCTCCACTGTCCATATATAATGGTCCGGGTGGGCATGTGTTATAAAGATAAAATCAAAATCATTTATCCTGTCTATTAGCCTGAGGTTATATTTTGTTCCAAAGTCAATCAATGCACTGGTGTTTTTATATTTGATGACAAGAGATGAATGATATCGATGTATATTGCTGCTTTCCTCAATTTCACCTCTTGTGCCTGGAAACTCTATTATCATTTCTTATCTATTCTCTGATTCTTGCATTGAATTTCTTTCCTAAATTTTCCAGTATCCTGTTTACTATTATCTCTACCTCCGTATCTTTTAAAGTCCTGCTGTCATCTCTGAAATTTAAGGAATATGCCATGCTTTTTTTATTCTTTTCTATCTGTTCTCCTCTGTATATATCAAAAAGCCTTACTTTTTTCAGCAGTTCGGTTCCACTTTCTTTTATTTCATCTACAATATCTTCATTCTTTATTTTATCATCGACTACAATCGCCAGGTCGATGTCTATGGAAGGAAATGCCGGTATGGGTTTATATTCTCTGGTTTCCTTTATGTTATTTATAAATTTATCCAGATTTAGTTCCATATAATAGGCATCCTGACCTGTTTCGGTTTCCTCTATTATCAATGGATGTATCATTCCGATTATTCCCATATTTTTACCGTCAATATTTATATTCCCGCTAATTACGGGGTGAAAAAATCTGTACCGCCTTTCTTCTATCTTCAGGCTGCCGTAAGGATAATATTTCCTGCAAACAAACTCCAGGATACCTTTCAAATCATAAAAATTAAAAGTTCTTTCCCTTTCATCCCATCCCTTCCGGACTGCATTTCCTGTTAATATAACTCCGAGCATATTTATCTCAAAAGGCAGTTTAGCGGAATCTTTTTTCTTAAAGACTTTTGATATCTCGAATATTCCTATATCCTTTATATTGTGATTAATATTATCTTTTATATTTTTCATAAGTGATGGAAGAAGCATCGACCTTAACAATTTGAAATCTTCGTTAATGGGATTTAATATCTCCACACTATCTTTATATTCCTCTTCCAGGTTCAATTTAAATGTTTTAAGTACCTCGGCACTTATAAATGAGTAGTTTATGACCTCGTCCAGTCCAATATCACAGAGAAACTGTCTGATACGTCTTACCGCTTTTTGATATGGACTGTATTTCCCCCGCCTATCGCTGGCTGCGGTAGGAATAGAATCCAGCCTGGCATACCCATAAATCCTTGCTATTTCTTCTACGAGATCGATTTCCCTTTCAAGGTCTTCATATCTAAAAGAAGGAATGCTCACTTCGATGGTATTATCTCTTGCTATATTATCGAT
>DATBWS010000043.1:0-5114 GCA_036514675.1 Candidatus Hydromicrobium sp. | reverse complement strand
CAGAATGACTCTCCTGATATTCCTTTCTAACTCTCCATCGTTGCGGCTTATTTCTTCCAGCGATTTTTTATAAATGGTTATTTTATCGGGAAATATATTTATTCTCCCTCCCCTAAAAGTGGCAGGGACTCCCTGGTAGAGGCCAAGTGTATATTTTGTACGGATATCTTTCTTATCTTTTAAAGCCGGGTCTATATCACTCTCTTCGATTACAATACTTAAGTTTTTTATTTTATCCTTGAATTTATCAGGGAGGCTTTGTAAAGTATTTAAAATTACTTCCTCGAATTTATCTTTTTCCATTTTTTTAAAGAAAAAAGTTGTTATATTAATGCTGGGTAATAAAATACCATAAAATAAAATATATATGAACAGCTAAGGGGTGTAATTATATATGTCCATAATAAGACAGGACCTGTCAACCGGGGAATGGACCATATTTGTGTTAAATAGATCCAGAAGACCGACTGAATTTAAAAAAGTAAAAGAGAGAAAATAATACTTGAAGCATAACTTATGAAAAGCTTTAAATTAGATAATAATCGGGTACTAAGCATTATTAGAATATGGCGCGGATTAAACCCTCTTACCGGAAGAAGACATATTTCTGATTACAGGTAACCTTTTACCATCTGACAGCAGAACTAATACCTATACGTCTACTTAATAATAAAAGCATTCTGAATATTCTTTTTAGTCTTATGCCTTTGTTAAAAAATCTTGTTCTCATTTTAACCTTTAAATTTCCTTTATTTCTGTTATTTTTCCTAATTTAGGATTAAATTAAAGGTTACAATATTATTACATTCTTATTACGAGACCTGGTAATATCTGCGATTATACTATAATAGTATTAAATTACTATTTTACATTTTAATTATAACATACTAGTGTTAATATTATAATAAATTTTTCAGATTTAATAAAAAATTTATTTTTCTATTTTTTCCGATATTGGTTTTTTATTGTTTTAAATGAGATTATGGCAAAATATTGACAATAATTGCCTTATGATATTGCCCTGAAATGGATCCCGGTTAAGGAAAAACCTATTACATAAGGAAAAAGGGAAGGCCGCCTGAAAAGACTCCATAAAATCAATTTCCAGAAATAATGCCTTCCTTTTTGTTTGATGCCAAGCCACCAGATTGAGCCTATCAATGCTCTTATATGGTATATGCGAATTATTTTTGTTTTTCTTTTAACCGGCTTATATTCTCTAAGGAAAGTTTTAATTCTCTCATAATAAGTCTTGGGAGTATAAATAGTATATATGACTCTCTTATGGCCATTTATAAGCACATTTTTGTCCATCTTGGGAGTGAAATTCAGAACTGCAGTTCTTGTATTATCACCTGTAGTTCTTTTAATTAATCTTTTTGTCTCTTTTAATCTCTGATATAATCTGGTTTTTGGCAGTGCGGTAAGCAGGCCAACCATAGCGGTGACAATTCCGCTTTTCTGAATGAATTCGATCTGGCGTTGAAAAATTGATGCCTTATCACTATCAAAACCTACAATAAATCCGCCCTGAACTTCCATACCGGCGTTTTGAATTATTTTCACTGATTCTATCATGTTTCTGTTTTTGTTTTGAAACTTGCCGCATTCTTCAAGACCGCCTGCATCGGGTGTTTCGATGCCTATAAATACGGCTGTGAAGCCGGCTTCTACCATTAACTCCATAAGATCTTTATCATCAGCCAGGTTAATTGAGACCTGGGTATTAAAGGAAAATGGATACCTTTTATTTTTCTGCCATTCTATAATTAGGGGCAAATATTCTTTTTTAAGTATAACTTTGTTTCCAATAAAATTATCATCTACGAAGAATACACCGGCACGCCAGCCTCTTTTATACAGAGCTTCCAGTTCGGCGATTAATTGTTCCTTACCTTTAAACCGGGGAACTCTTCCATTCAACTGTACCACATCACAGAATTCGCAGTTAAAAGGGCAGCCTCTGGAGAGTTGAATACACAATGAATTATAGTTTTTAACGTTAATAGAATTCCAGTCAGGAATAGCAATTTTTTTAATATCGGGAAATCCGTTACCGGCGTAAATTTTTTTGAGGGTACCGTTTTCTAAATCCTCAACAAATTCTGAAAAAGTATCTTCTACTTCTCCCAAAAAGATATGGTCCAAATCAGTGAATTCTTCCCAGCCGGTGGTAAAAAGAGGTCCTCCGCCAACGATAGGTTTCTTGAATTTTTTAACTTTATTTACTATCCTTCTGACTGATTCTTTTTGTACAATCATCGCACTTATAAAAATATAGTCTGCCCACTTGATGTGTTCATCTTTTAAAATATCTGTATTCATATCGACCAATTTTTTCTCCCAGCTGCTGGGAAGCATGGCTCCAACAGTTAATAGACCCAGAGGAGGATACGAAGCCTTTTTGCCTAATATTTTTAAAACTTTCTTAAAACTCCAAAAAGTTTCTTCATAATCTGGATAAACAAGTAAAATTTTCATTATAAGTCTTCTCTTTTCTTTTTAATTTCCAATATTTCTTATTTTTCTTATTAAATTTCTGCCATTCTGACAGAATGCATCATTAATGTAAAGCAACCTTTATTTTAGAAGTTGCTTTTTATATTATAAACGGTATTTTTAAATTAAAGTTACAAAATATTTAAACAAAAAACTTTAGTTAAATCTCTTTACCAATGGAGAATCCTTTTCCCAGCTTTTTACCGGTTCCAAGATATTCCCTTTTGGCAGGATCAAAAAAGAATGGCTTTAATTTTTCAATATCCGGAAAACCGGATGAATCAAGCACTGACTCTTCCGCTTTTATATCCAGAATCTCTCCGATAAACTGGGTATGAAGTCCTATTTCAATTACCTTAAATAATTTGCATTCCAGCACCAAAGGAAATTCCTTGCCATAAGGAGCATCGACCAGATCGCTTTTTTGCGGGGTAATATTAGTTTGTGCAAATTTATCTTTATTTCTTCCGGACACAATACCGTAATAATCAGCTTCCTTTACCATATTTTCAGAGAGTATGTTTACAGTGAAGGCTTTCCTCTGCATTATATTGCCATGAGAATAAGTAGCCTTTCGCAAGGAAATAGCTATACACGGGGGGATAGAGCAGCAGATTCCTCCCCACGCTACAGCCGCCAGATTTGGTTTTTCCTGGTTGTCATAGGTTCCAATAACCAGTACAGGGGTAGGGTAAATAATAGTCCTGGCTCCCAGTGATTTCTTCATAATTTCCTTTCTATATTTATATTGTTGATTTTCTTATCCGCTTATAAGTTCAAAGATTCAATAGTTTTTAATTTTTCCTTTGAGATATTCTAAAAATATTTTAAGTAAAATGTTATTACTTTACAATGTCAAAAGTCAGAATAGTCAATTAAAAAATAATATGAACCGGAGAAAAAATAAAAAACTATTGACAATATGTATACTATTATATATATTAAGCTAATAATAATATACATTTTGTTAACTATTGTTGATATAATAAATTGGAAAGCAAAAATCTAAAACTTAAAAATGATCTTAGAAGATGCCGTTTTGAGCACAATGAGATTTCTCAGCAGGAACTTGCAAATGCTGTGGGTGTAACCCGGCTTACCATTCATTCCATAGAGAAGGGGAAGTTCAATCCCTCTGTTCTGCTGGCTTTGAAAATAGCTAATTTTTTTAAAAAACCAGTGGGTGAAATATTTTATCTTGGGGAAGATTAGATAAAGGAGCATAAAAAATGAAACAACTATTAAAAATGAGCAATACTACCACTTTGATTTTATGTTCAATTTCAATTGCAGGGCTCGTATTCACAAACACATTCTTTTTAATGCTCAGGGATAAGATAATTAATATGGGAAATGTTGTAAGTTTTATGGGTAAGTTTTCAATTCCGGTTGCAGTGGTATATTTTATTTTTGGTTTTTTCCACCTGTCTGCCATGCTTACTTTAATCCTGCAGTTAAACTTTTTTAAAAGAGATAACTTCCTCCGTGCCTTTCTGTTTTTTACCGGTATTATTTCTTTATTGATGTTATTTGGAGACTTCGCGCTTGCAAGTGATATTTCAAAAGAATATATTTTTGGACTACCAGGTGAGTTTAACATCCTTTTTGTTAGTCAGGCGCTTCATTTTGTTTTCTATATTCTTATAATTGTTCTCCTTGTATTAACCAGAAAGCCGGTTTGGAAAGAGAGTGAAGAGATAGTTTTAAAAGACGATTCTATATTTATTAATGCACAATATATCGGGATATTGAGTGGAATTTCAGGTTTGATTCTGATTACATTTTTTTCTTTTTTATATCTAACGGTATATCCATTACCGTCATGGGCTGTAGATACAGGGATTATTGTAATAAGCCTCGTGGCTGTAATTCCATATATTCTGATAGTTTTTTACTGGCTGATAATCAAACTCAATGAAAGGATAAGTGAATGGTATGATGAGAAGCAGTACCAGGATATAACCAGAGCAAGTCTGGTTACCCTGATTACATCTATGCTTGTAATGGCTATAATCTTTGTTACTCAATATTTTGTAAGTCCTCTTAATTTTTTAAATAAAATCTGGTTTCCTTTTTATATATTTCTGGTACTGCTGCTATTTTCAGCAAGTACTTTATATTTCAATAAAAAAGCTCCGGATTTGGTTTCTAAAGGAGGCAATAATATGGACATATCAAAAAGAAATAAAAATTTAGGGCTGGCTGTTTTAATAACCGGTTATTTAACACTGATATTCTGGTTGCTGGGAATTTTCTTAAGTGTTGAAATAGGTATAGGCTGGGGAAGCTATGCGGCTGTGGGGTTCTTCGGATTACTACTTGTTGCCTCCGGTATTATATTCTTGTTAAGTCTGATCTTTAATATAATAGAATCGAAGGAAAACAAGTATATATCAAAAGGTCTGATATTTACTATTATCAGTTTTCCACCAATTGCATTCTGCTATCTGGCAATACTTGTAAAGGCGCTTACAGAAGGGCATTAATAAAAATATAATTATTATTCTTATAGCGACTATAGTTCTAATCCTGATAGTTTATTTAATCCTTAATATTTCAGCAGGGCATCAGGCAACAGGGCTTTACGAAACGTTTGATTGAATCTAAAATAAGAT
>DATBWS010000042.1:0-5815 GCA_036514675.1 Candidatus Hydromicrobium sp. | reverse complement strand
CGGAAGCAACCGAACCTCTCCTGCACGCTTCGCTTACTATTACCAGCCTGCCCGTCTTTTTTACTGAATTTATTATGGCATCAATATCCAGAGGTACCAGTGTTCTCGGATCAACAACTTCACTGTCTATGCCATCTTTTTTAAGCTCTTCTGCAGCTTCAAGTGACTTTAGGACCATATTCGAATAGGCAAGGATAGTAATATCTTTACCTGCTCTTTTGATATCGGCTTCTCCAAATAGGATAGTATACTCTTCCTCCGGCACAGGACCTTTAACCGGATAGATCATTTTATGCTCTATAAACATTACCGGGCTGTTATCCCTTATTGCAGTTTTTAAAAGTCCCTTTACATCGTAAGCGGTGGAAGGCATTACTACTTTGAGCCCCGGAGTATGATAGAACCACCCCTCCAGACTCTGTGAATGCTGCGCTGACAGTCCTTTTCCGACGCCGCCCTGAGTCCTTATTACCAGGGGAACATCAATGCTGTCCCCGCTCATAAAATGAATTTTTGCAGCCTGGTTTGCAATCTGATCCATTGCCAGAGCCGCAAAATCAATAAACATGATTTCCGCTATCGGCCGGTACCCGGTAAGGGCCGCACCGATTGCGGCACCGATTATAGCAGTTTCCGAAATAGGGGTATTTATTACTCTCCGGGGACCGTATTTATCCAGAAGCCCCTTATATACTTTAAAAGCTCCCCCATAAACACCAATATCCTCGCCAATTAAGAATACCTTTTTATCTCTATCCATTTCTTCTACGATTGCTTCTCTTATAGCTTCCCTGTATTCAATTTCTCTCATCAACTCACCCTTCCGCCGTAAAATTAAAATCCGCTCCGATTATTATCCTGCTTGTTTTCTTTCAGAAATTTTTCGAGATCGGGTTCCGGACTTTCTGAAGCAAAAATAACTGCGCTCTCTATTTTTTCATCTGCTTCTTTTTCAATTTTCTCAATTTCTTCCACGGTGATTATTTTTTCTTCAAGTAATCTGCTTTTGAAATTAGCTACCGGATCTTTTTCACTGGTATAATATTCAACTTCTTCTTTTCCTCTGTACTGCGCCGGGTCATTTGGATGATGGCCGTAAAACCTGTAAGTCTTAGCCTCAATAAGCGAAGGACCCCTTCCCTCTCTGGCCTGTTTTACTGCTTTACTGACCGTTTTGTAAACCTCTACCGGATCACTGCCATCAATAATATACCCCGGAATATCATAAGCGCAGCTTCTCTTCCCTACATCCCTGCAGGCTACGGAATCCGCTGAACACATAGAAATAGCATACATATTATTTTCACAGATATAGATTACCGGTAATTTGAATATAGCCGACATATTCAAGGCTTCGTGAAACACTCCATTGTTTGCAGCTCCGTCACCAAAAAAACAAAGTACCACATTTCCCGATCCATCCATTTTGCAGGATAGTCCTGCCCCCACCGATATGGGAATACCCCCGCCTACGATTCCATTTTCTCCCAATATGCCAAGCTCCATATCAGTAATATGCATCGAACCGCCTCTGCCACCGCAGTAACCATCGGATTTTCCAAAAAGCTCCGCCATAATTTTCTTTATATCGGCACCCCTGGCTATGCAGTGGCCGTGGCCCCTGTGATTGGAAATAATATAATCCTTTCTTCCAATTGCCTGGCAGGCTCCTACCGGAATAGCCTCCTGGCCAATGCATGGGTGGAGATATCCCCAAATCTTTCCGGTTCTGTAAAGCTGGATAGATTTCTCCTCAAACTTTCTAATCTCAATTATTTTTTTAAGCATATCTATCTTTACTTTGTCAGATAATGCGGCCATAAGACTCCTTCCGGCTGTAAAACACTCTATTTTAATTTAAGAGTAATTATCCTATTTAAAAACAAGCAGGAAACACTCTTGAATAATGATAATATAAAAAAAAATTAAATTTAAGGTGTATTTTTTATGCCCTTATTTTACAGCCATTATCAATGTTATTAATTTATTATTACTTATAAGTATAAATATGCAATCCTAACCTGGTTACCGGCTTACTCTGTATAATAAAAAAGAAATATGATAATATCTTTTACTTGTAATATTTATTATGTTTTTATTAAATAAATAAAAATCTTAAATAATTATATTATTTCAGCTCTTATTAAAGCTATTATTAAAATATCAACTTAATAAATAATTTTTAAACCGTGTCCATATTAAGAAAAAAACATAAAGCCAGGAAACCTTCCAGGGTAATAGTAACCATAATAGCTGTCATTCTGGCTGTACAGTTGCTATTCACATTTGCATTTTCGGGCGTTATAATATTTGCCTTCCAGGCTGTTGCCTCCTTCTTTGAGGATCTGCCAAATCTGGAAGACTTTTCACCAACAGAAGAGGCCCTTACATCAAGAATATATGCCGCCGACGGCACCCTTATAGCAACTTTCCACGGTGAGGAAAACAGAGAACTGGTATCCTACGAACAAATACCCAAAAACCTGATAAATGCCGTCATCGCAATTGAAGATGAAAGATTTTACCAACACAAGGGATTTGATATAGAAGGCATAATCCGTTCATTTATTATAAACCTTTCATCCGGAGAAATAGAACAGGGCGCAACCACCATTACCCAGGGATATATAAAAAATGTATATATGCCTGAGGAAAAATACGAAATATCCTATGAGAGAAAGATAAAAGAAGCCGCCCTCGCCTATCAGCTCGAACAAATCTATTCCAAAGAAGAAATACTGGAAATGTATTTGAATACGGTTTACTTTGGAGAAGGTGCATATGGGGTTCAGGCTGCGGCAAAAGTATATTTCAATAAAGATGTGGAATATCTTAACCTTTCCGAATGCGCCG
Organism: Candidatus Hydromicrobium sp.; assembly: GCA_036514675.1. GTDB lineage: Bacteria > Actinomycetota > Humimicrobiia > Humimicrobiales > Humimicrobiaceae > Hydromicrobium. The sequence continues at coordinate 2,962 of DATBWS010000042.1, read as the reverse complement.
TTCTCGCCGGACTCCTTAAATCCTATTTGTTATCACCCTATATTGATAATAAAGCTGCCCTGGAAAGAAGAAATTTAGTACTGGCTAAAATGCTCGAACTGGGCTATATAGGCCAGGAAGAATATGATAATACCATAGGGGCACCTATAATAACCCAGAGGCCAAGAGAAGAAACTGAGGAAATTTTTGCTCCTTATTTTGTGGAATATGTCAAACAGAAATTAATAGGAGAATATGGAGTAGAAAGAGTGTTTAAGGGCGGATTTGAAATATATACGACTTTAGAACCCGAAATGCAAATTGCCGCTGAAAATGCAATAAATGAAATTCTTCCCGATCCTGAAGATCCTGCAGCAGCTCTGGTTGCCATGGATCCCAGAAACGGATATATAAAAGCTATGGTAGGAGGAAAAGATTTTACAGAAATGAAACTTAATCTGGCCACTCAGGCTAAAAGACAGCCAGGCTCGACTTTTAAGGTCTTTGCTCTCCTCTCTGCTCTTGAACAGGGAGTCAGTCCTTATATGACTTTCAATCCTAATGGGCATGTGATATTTGATATTGAAAGCAGTCCACCATGGGAAGTTGGTAACTACGATAATAGCATTTATGATATAAATGAAATGTCGGTCCTGGAAGCAACGGTAAAGTCCGTAAATGTTGTATATTCCCAGCTCATAATGAGAATAGGGGCCTACGCAATGGCGCAGCTTGCAAATGACATGGGGATAGAAACTCCCATGGAACCTTACCCTGCAATGGGTCTGGGCGGACTTACAACGGGTGTATCCGCTCTTGAAGTCTGTACCGCATTTTCGACTATCGCTAACTATGGAGTAAAACATGAACCGATAGCAATATTAAAAGTTGTGGATAAGGATGGTAACGTTATTAAAGAATACGATGAAGAAAACGATGAAGAAATCAGACAGGTGTTGACCCCAATCAATGCCTACCGGGCTATAGAAATCATGCAGCAGGTCATGTTAAGGGGAACCGGTACCCGTGCCAGGCTCGAAGATAGACCCTGTGCGGGAAAAACAGGCACCACTGATGAAACCGAAAATGCATGGTTCACAGGATTTACCACGAATCTTGCTGCCTGTGTATGGATGGGATTTCCTGAAACCAATATAAAAATGGGAACCATCCATGATATGAGGGTTCAGGGAGGCGCACATCCGGCAATGATCTGGAATTTATTTATGACCGAGGCCACAAAAGATCTGCCCATAGAAAATTTCGTAAGACCACAGGATGACAGGATCAATGTCCAGGTAGTAATCAATCCGGAAACAGGAGAGATGATGATTCCGAACAGATTTACACCGCTTGACCAGATTATCGTAAAAGAGTTCCGTTACGGCCAGGAGCCGACGGTGCAGATGCCCATTCCCCCTGAAGCAATCCCCATTATGCCCATGGTATCGTTAATGCCCATAACCGAAGCAAATCAAATATTAATCGAATCCGGCTATACTCATATAATTTATGAGAACCAGGTATTCCCGGAAGTACCCTCCGGATACACCCACCGCCAGGATCCTTTGTGGGGTCAGCCTGTCGAAACCATAAGGAAAATCACCATATGGGTAAATCCTTAACCGATTGAATATGAATAAGAAAAATAAAGAAGTAAGAGTCAGATTTGCTCCCAGCCCGACCGGGTATTTGCATATAGGAAGTGCCAGAACTGCTTTCTTTAACTGGTTATATGCCAGAAAAACAGGGGGTAAATTCGTTTTAAGAATAGAAGACACCGATATAGCCAGGCATCAGGAAGAAACGATAAATCTGATAATAGAATCACTTAAATGGCTGGGGCTCGACTGGGATGAAGGTCCGGAGGCCGGGGGTAAATACGGTCCATACAGGCAATCCTTAAGAGTAGAAATATATAAAGAATATGCACAAAAGCTAATCGCAGACAAGAAAGCTTACCGCTGTTTTTGCAGTCCTGATCAGTTGCAGGAAAAAAGAAAAGATAGAGAAGGGGAAGAAAAATCTTTCAAATATGATAGAAAATGCCTGAACCTCTCTCAAAAAAATATTAAAGACAATATAGACAGCGGCAAACCTTACGCAATAAGATTTCTGGTTCCCGAAAATGAAGTTATTAATTTTAAAGACACTGTATACGGAGATATGACAGTCAATGCCTCCACTATTGAAGATTTCATTATAATAAGATCCAATGGACTTCCCACCTATAATTATTCTGTGGCCATAGACGATGCTTTGATGGAAATAACCCATATTATAAGAGGTGAGGATCACCTATCAAATACACCCAAACAGATTCTCATTTACAGAGCCCTGGATTTTGACATCCCTGACTTCACGCACCTTCCGATGATACTGGGACAGGACGGTCAAAAATTAAGCAAAAGGCACGGTTCCATCTCTATTGAGAAATATATGGAAGAAGGATTTATAAGAGAAGCCATACTTAATTATCTTGCACTCCTTGGCTGGGCCTATGATGAAAAAACCACTATTTTTTCAACCGATGAATTGATTGAAAAATTTGAACTTGACTCCATAAATAAAAGGCCGGCCAAGTTCGATTACAACAAGCTTTTATGGATAAACGGATGTTATATAAGAAATATGGACAGTTCCAATTTAAAAAAACTGCTGGAAACTCGAATAAAGAATTACCTGGCTTCCATGGAAAAGAGCGGCCTGGAAAGCAGCACAGAAAAATTGGAACAGAAAATCGGGAAGATAACACCGCTGATAAGAGAACGTATAAAGACACTAAAAGAGAGTATTGATTTAATCGGTCCATTTTTTGTAAAAATCATATACAGCGACCAGTCAAAAAATTACTTTAAAAACAAGGATATCAATGCTCTCCATATATTAAACAATGTTTATCGTGCACTCGGCGAGGTAGAAGATAATTTTTATGCCAGGGATACCGAAAATAGTTTGAGACTGGTTTCAAAGGAGCTTGACC
>DATBWS010000041.1:0-3682 GCA_036514675.1 Candidatus Hydromicrobium sp. | reverse complement strand
GTTCTAAATTCTTAACAGCTTCTTCTCTGCTGAAAAATAATTTTCTTTCCTTGCCTCTGTCAGGAGAAAAAGCAGGGTTTCTTACCCACTTTTGCAATTTTTCAGTAGTCTTTTCGAAATTAAAATTTAGCAGTGCATATTTTTTTCCGGCAATTGCAGTTCTATTAACCTCATCGGCATTATCAGCCAGATAAATAAGTTTCCTGCTTAAATCTTTATAATCATAAGGTTTAAAGGTGTAACCAATCTTTTCTTTCTCTATTGTGTCGGTCAATTCGCAGACATTTGAGGACAACACACAGAGTCCTGCCCTGAACCAGTCAAGAATACGGTTTTTACTGCCCAATCTGACTTCATAGATATCTTTATCTATGTTTATACCCACATTTGCTTCAAAGTAGTAATTTGGTACATCTTCTCCGGGTATCCATCCTTTCATTAAAAACCTGTCCTTATAAGGACTGCTACCTATCATGGACAGAAAGCGGGGGTAAGTTTTTAAATCCTGTTCCGGTATCTCTCCCCCGGTAGATACAAATTTAATTTTTGGATTCTCTTTCATTGCCCCTGTAAGTCCCTTAAATAAAGTATCAACATCGGTCCAGGTGTTATATCCGCCGGTCCACAGCACCACAAAATCTTCTTTTCTTATATTCTCTCTTCCCCTGAAAACATTTTTTGTGTGTCTGTATTCAACCGGAGGAAGACCGCAGGGGATTATATTGGTAAAATCATAACCCGATGCATATTTATTGAGTCTCCCTATTGCTCCCAGTTCCCCTATCAAAGCGTACTGCTGCCTTGAAGATACGCATGAGAAAATATCTGCATTGGAAATAATATTATATTCACTGTTCCAGTAATGAAAGAGACAGTCGTCATTCTCATCAATATAAGCACGGGCCTGTGCTTCAGCCATTACATGGCCAAATAAATCTGCCCAGAATGGCACAGCATTGATATCTTTCACAAAACCAATGCCGTTATTATCCGTGCTGCGATTTTCATGGTTAATATCCTCTTTTTCATCAGAACTGCCAGTTTTTATATCATAGGTAACAGTATTATTTTTATTTTTCAAATAATTAAGCAGCTTTGAGGCTATATAGGAAGGATAAAAAGTACAGCCAATTATACAGTCAGGCCTGAATCCTGTAAAAATTTTAGATATTAATTCGATGTTTTCAAAATCATCTTTTTTAAGTATATTGTACTCGAAACTCTGCTTATCTTTTGAATCCCTGCTGTAAATAAAATCTTTTACATACCTGGACTCGAAATCATCTGTATATGCCGATGGAATAGCGTAAGTGCAGACACATATTTTATGATCCTTCTCCAGAAGGGGTAATATAAACTGCCAGGTTCTGATGCCGGTTCCGTATACCTTCCTGTCATTTTCAAACGGAAGCGGACTCATACCCAGTATAAATATTTTACTCATATTAAATAAAAAGCTCTATAAATATAATACCTTTTTATTTTACCTGTTTTACCTATATAATCAAAATTGTAAATTATTACTATTTTTCCGGACAAACTTTAATTTTTAAAAGTATTTTCCTAATTATAATTGTACTAATAAAAAATTTATACTACCATAAAAAAACGATAAAGAAGTAAAAACAAATTTAATTTTTTATGAAAGTTATACTAATAATACTTCTAATTATTTTTTTATTAATAACGACCCTCTTAAGCATCACAATAATCAGTAGAAATAAAAGCGCCACCAGTGAAGAAGTTTATAATCCGGAAACCACAGAAAGCGGCAAAAACAATAAAATAACCGTCCCTGATTCAAAGATAGAAACAATAAATGATATACAAAAATTCTTTATCGGTGATCTTCTCAGCGATATGAATATAATCAATAACGGAAGCAAAATCGAAGATAATAACCACACACCCGAACCTTCGGGGGATAATGAGTTATCCGATACTCTTCTCCAGCAGAACGAGGAAGAAACCGACGGTGCACAACTCCAGGATACCGAAAGTGATTCCACGGAAGAAGAGGCAGCATCAGAAGAAAAGGAGGAAGAAAAGATAGAAAATGGAACCATTAAATTCTTCCTGGATGGAGATATGGAAAATGGTATATACCTGGGTAAAACAATATGCAATATCGAATCTACGGAAGCATCCCAGTTGTACGGGGAGGATTTCAAAAATACCGGCTTTGAGTTTATCCGGGAAAATAATGAAGATATAAATCTCCTCCCTGGTTCCAGTCATTATATTTATATTTATTTTTACGTAAGTGAATCAAGATGGGATTATATAAGAGAAGAAATAGATTTATCGGGAGAAAAAATCCGTGAAAAAAATATAATCATATTTATAGACGAGCCTGAAGAAAAAACCATTACCAGCATTCTTCAATCAATCAAAGGATGGGCCGTGGACCTCAGAAATAAAAATAATCCCGGTATAAAAGAAATAGAAATATATCTTAACGGACCCAGGGGGTATGGAAAATTTTTAGGCAGTGCACAGTATGGTATAACAAGGCCGGATGTAGCAGATTTTCTTGGGAATCAGAATTACTTGAACAGCGGTTATCAGTTTGGGGAGTCCATTTCCCTTGAACCGGGCTCCACTCATACCATATTTGTCTATGCCATCAGTTCCGTAGACGGCTCATTAAATTATGAAAAAAGGGAAGTTTATTTATCGGGAGTAAAAGAAGAAAAAGCAATAATCAATGTTCAAGTTGATATGCAGAAACTCAACCAGGGCAGTATTATCGAAATAACCGGCTGGGCTATTGATAAAAATGTTCTTGATAAGTATCTGGAAGAAAAGCAAGAAACAGAAGAAGAAACTCTGGAAGTTGATAATCAATACCCAATCAAAAAAGTGATATATAACTCTACTAGAAATGGTAATGAAAATATATACAGTATAAATATCGATGGAACAGGACTTACCAGGTTAACCGACTATTCAGGAAACGACTTATACCCGGAGGCATCACCGGACGGTGAAAAAATTGCATATACTTCGGATATCGGGGGTGTATGGCAGATAATGATTATGGACTGGGACGGCAAGAATAAAAGACAGATTACCCGTAATAATTTTAGAAGTGCATACCCGAGCTGGTCTTATGATTGCAAGTATATATATTTCGAAGCATATATTGATGGGGATTGGGAATTATTCAGGATCAAAAGTGACGGAACAGAACAAAAAAGACTTACCCTTAATTCCAATTCTTACGACTGGCATCCAAACGGACATCCATATAAATACGAAATTATTTACGAATCGGGAACAACCGGACACGAAAATATTTATGTAATGGATCATAATGGTTCAGGAAAAAGAAATATAACCGGAGATGGTCCCAGAAGAAGAGTTCCGGATGTATCATCTGACGGAAATAAAATAACCTATATGAGGTATTCCGGTGATAATAGCGATATCTGGATCATGAACTATAATGGACAGAATGAAACCAGACTTACCGATAATCCGGACTGGGACGGTCATCCCTCATTCTCACCTGATGGGAAATATATTGTTTATGAGGAAAGAAAAGGATCAACCGAAAACCTGATTTTAATAGATCTTGTCAGCGGAGAAAGGATTAAAATAACCAGTTCATCCCATATCAACAAAGACGCCAGTTTTCTTTACCGGTAGTAGAACGACTGTGTTTAATCAATAATTTGAT
>DATBWS010000040.1:0-7007 GCA_036514675.1 Candidatus Hydromicrobium sp. | reverse complement strand
AGGTGCCGGCATGCCATTTTTAAATTTTATAAATCCTTTGCCCAGCTGTTCAATCTTAATCAAGGGTTTTAATTTCTCAATGATTTTAAACTCACCGGTACTGCAATTCCCTTTAATAAACTGCAATATTAAAACCTTCTGGTTATGGCCTGCTGCTCTCAACGCCAGACCCAGTGCTGCCGTGGTTTTCCCCTTGCCTTCTCCGGTATTTATTAGAATCAGGCCTTCTTTTGAATCTTTTCCGCAGATTTCTTCCGGGCAATTATTATTTCTTATTGAATTCATTCCTGGCCAATCCCTGCCATCGTTTCAATTTTATTATAACCCATTCTTAAGTATTTTATAAAACAATTCCATCTCCATATTTTCTCTGAAAACATCGGCCACCGGTTACTTTTATCCTGTTATAACTGCAGGTGCTTTAAAACCTGATTTACCGATTTAACCACAATTGCGCCATCTTTTATTATCCTTCTGTAAAGCTCTTCGGCTTTTCCACCGGTATGATCCCTTATCCTTATGCTTTTTTCGTCTATTATTATTACCTTTTTTCCTAAACCGACTGCTTTGTTTACCGATACCAGATTTGAAAAATTACCCGGTCCAAATTCCACTGTCGGCAAAATTACAGCATCACTGTATTCGATAAACCGGAGATTTTTATTCTGTGAATCAATACTAATAGGAGAAAAGGGGGCTTCATTTACATAAGGGATTCCCAGCATTCTGACGGTATCAAGGTCTGTATCCAGAGTATTTATAACTCCGCAGGATACTCTATAACCGCTACTGTGCAATAAATTGATCACCGGTGATGCGGCTCCACCGCCGCCAATTACATGAACCCTTAAATATTTGTTTACTGCTGACCCGGCAATACTCCAGTCAGCGGCCGGATTAAAAACCGGACTGACGTAAAGATTCCTGGTTATAGGATTTCTGCCTACAAAGACATCGCTTCCAAAAACACTTCTTATGCTTTCTCTGTTTATTATGTCTTCTACACTGCCGAAACTAAAAATCCGGCCTTCTTTTAAAAGCATTATTTTCTTGCTGTTCTGTATGGCAAGATTTATATCATGAAAAATTCCTATTATAGTTTTTTTCTCTTTCCTATTTAAATTTAAAAATAAATTCATAAATTCGATTTGAAAATTTATATCCAGATGGGAGGTGGGTTCATCCAGAAGAAGTATAGAGCTATCCTGAGCCAAAGCCTGTGCTATAATTACCCGCTGTTTCTCTCCGCCCGACAATTCCGAAAATTTTCTATTTGCAAACGGTAATATTTTAGCCTTTTCCATAGCTTTACCTGTCGCATAAAAATCCTCTTTTCTTTCCATTCCAAATCTCGAAATATACGGATTTCTTCCCATCATAACCATCTCAGCTACAGTAAAGCTGAAGCCCGGATTGGTATACTGGGGCACAACCGCTATCATTTTTGCAATATCCTTAGAATTTAATTCCTTCAGGTTTCTTCCGCCTACTTCAATTCCCCCTTCATATTCCTTTAGAACACTGCTTATAAGATTTACCAGAGTACTTTTACCTGCCCCATTTGGACCAAGGATTGATATAAAATCTTCTTTACCCACATTAAAACTTACATTATCCAGAATTTTTTTCTTTCCGTAAGAAAAATTTAAATTTTTTACCGAGAGTATGTTGTTATTTCCACTCATTTTCCATTCAAACCCGCCTGTTTAAAAAATCTGCCTTTTTGATTTTACCAGGAGATAAAGGAAAAACGGAACTCCCACGATTGATGTTATAATACCCACCGGAATTTCGCGGGGCATAAGCACTGTTCTTGCCAGAGTATCCGACATAAGCAGTACTATTCCTCCTGCAATTACTGAAGTTGGATATAATATTTTATGGTCGGGTCCCACGAGCAGCCTTAAAATATGCGGAGTTACAAGCCCTACAAATCCGATAATCCCGCTCATTGATACAGCAACAGCCGCAGTAAGTGATGCCAGTATCAGCAATATCTTCTTTACTTTGTCCGTCTGTACCCCTAACTGAACCGCTCTTTCATCCCCGAGGGATATTATATTTAAATCTCTCATGAAAAATCCGGAAATAATGATTAGAACAGTAACTACCGGAGCCAGGATAACAAAATTACTCCAGGATGCAGAAGTAAAGCCGCCCATGACCCAGAATATTATTTTTGCCATATCCTGAGTTTTAAAGATCATTATAAAATAAGTAATTGCGCTCAACATAGCACTGAGAGCAATGCCGGAAAGAAGAAGTGTAATCACTGACACTTTCCCTCTGACCCTGGAAATGTTATAGACCAGGAATGTGGTACCCATAGCCCCCAGCAGGGCAAAAATAGTAGTGGTAGAGATACCCAGCAGTCCAACACCGGTAATAAAAACCAACCCTACAGTTGCTCCCAGAGCAGCTCCAGCCGAAACCCCGATTACGAAAGGATCTGCCATGGGATTTCTAAAAAGACCCTGAAAAATAACCCCCGCGCCGGCAAGTGCTATTCCTACAAATATGGATAGTAATATCCGGGGCAGTCTGATCTGTGAAATAATAACAATGTCCTGATGTTCAAGCAGGTCAGTATCTATATAATGATTGATCCCGGGTATATAACTTGCCAGTATCAGGCTGGTATCTTTCAGGCTGATTTTTGCGGCACCTGTAGAAGCAGCAACTATTACTACCAGTCCCAGTATTATCAGCAGTATAAAAATATATTTAAATGTCCTTGCTCCGGTCCTCATTATTCTATTATCTCAAATTCCCCAAAAATTTCAGGATGAATTGCTTTGGATAACATTGGCAGCCCTTTCTTTATCAGGTTCTGGTTGGGCTGGAAAATAGAATTATCCGGAACGACATAGACCCTACCCTCGATTATCGCAGCTATACTTGAAAATCTCTCATCTTCTGTAATTATAGAAGGATCTTCAGCCAGACTCATAGGAGCAATTATTACATCCGGATTCTTTTCTATTAGTCTTTCCATACTATATTCTGTCCATCCGGTTAGATTATCTTCTGCCGCTATATTTACTCCGCCTGATTTTTCTATAAGGTCGCTAATAAAGGTATCCGCTCCTATACTCATCAAAGGATTGCTATTTATCTCCAGAAAAACTCTCGGCCTCTGTTCGTCACTTAAATCTTTAACCTGACTGTATACTTCATCAACCTCTCTTTTAAGTTCATTTATAAGCTCTTCTCCCTTATCCTCGAGTCCAACTATTTTGCTGATATTGGCTATTTCATCATATATGCCTTCGATACCTTTAACATTAATTACTCTATAAATCTTAATTCCAAGGTCACTTATTTTCTGGAAGTCCTCTTCAGGACCACCTGTTATGGCTATTAAAATATCCGGATCCAGTTCTGCTATTCTTTCTACATTTGGCCCAAATGCATCCCCGGCACCTTCAAATCCTTCTGCCAGTGGGTCGCTTTGTGATACACTCCAGCTATCAACTTCTACTACCAGTCCCATAGCACCGAGGGCATCAATTATCTCCAGTACACTGGGAGCAAGGACGATAATCCTATCAGCAGGTCCGACAAGCTCTATTACATTTTCTTCACCATCCACCACCTTTATTAGAGTATTTTCTGCTTCTTCTATCCCTGCGTCTTCAACAATCCCTTCAGTGTTTTTCTCTACCGCTTTATCCTTGCATCCTGAAAATATGCCCAGAGCAGTTACGATAAATAAAATTGTAATCACCGTTGTTATCAGTATTCTCATTTTAGACATTTTTTCCTCCTTTGATCTTTTTTGGTTTATAAATAAAAAAACTCCCACCTTCTTCGGATGAGAGTCTTTCAAATAAATGAAAAATCATCCTCTTTCTACCGAAGAGAGATAACTGGAATACTTAAAGGTTTCCTGGCTTAAGGGACTTTACTCTCTGCCTTCCCGGCAGTCTTCTGCCAGTGGCTTAATTAGAGAGCACACACCCTATCACAGTGGCGGGACCGCTCCAGATTTGAACTGGATTCCCTAAATTAAAATAATATTAACTGTACAACCTATTATTTATTTTAAAAGAACACTTTTGTTTTCTATTTTTCAATATTACTATAAAAAAAGAGAAAAGCAAGTTGATTACAGCATTTTATTTTCGTGGAGCCATTCGAAAGTATCTTCAATTGATTTTTTTATAGGTCTGGCCTCATACCCTAATTCCCTGCCGGCTTTTTCATGGCTGATATATGAATTGCTCCGAAGAGTATTAATAGAATAATTAGTAAAACGCGGAGTTTTATTTGCTAATTTATAATAGAGAGGAGTAAAAATGCCAGCAGTCTTTGCCAGCCAAAAAGGCACTTTGTATTTCGGAGCTTTAACTCCGGTGATTTCTTCTAATATAGAGAATATTTCATCCAGGGTGATCCTCTGCCCCGATAATATATAATAGTGACCGGTTTTCCCCTTTTCCGCCGCTAAGATATGCCCTGCAGCCACATCACGGACATCAACAAAATCATATGCACCATCTACATTCATTTTTATACCCTTCCTGGCAAAGTCAATAAATGTCCTGGTTATTAGCGAACCCCTAAAATCATACGGCCCTACGACACCTGTCGGGCACACTACCACTGAATCCAGACCATCTCTGGCTACTTCTATTACTTCCAGACTGGCAAGAGCTTTTGACCGGTCATATTCACCCCTATTACTGTTGATATCAAAAGGCATATCTTCATCAATAACCGTTCCGAGAGGCGGCTCCTCCAGGGCATGTATAGAACTTGTATAAACCAATCGCCTGACCCCGCACTTAAGACAGGCATCTATAACATTTCTGGTTCCCTCAAGATTTACCCTGCGGATTAATGCCCTGTCTCCGGGCATTATCGATATAATGGCTGCAAGATGATATACGATATCCGCACCTTTAAAAGCTTTTATTAAAGAATCCTTATCCAGAATATCTCCTAAAACCTTTTCTATTTCCAGGCCTTCCAGTGAAGAGATATCAGAAGTGGAGCGTATTAATACCCTCACTTTTTTGCCCTTCCTGAGCAATTCTCTGGTAAGTACATTACCAATACATCCTGTTGCACCGGTTACAACTTCCATAAAATTATCCTTAAAAATTCGTTTTATTTTAAATTGAAACTTTGAAATAATTTGGAATAGCTATAATCAGCAGTATATTTCAATTGTTATCATATTATGATAAATCAATAAAAAATAACAATAATTTTTAGGATTCCAGTCTCTTTATATCAAGCAGTTTGTCAAAATCTTTATCAAAGGAGTAGATTTTAGTAACATTATTGGCTTTCATATAGGAATAATCATAGGCATCAATAAAACTTATATTTCTTTCTCTGTAGATATTAATTGCTTCTAGTAGAATGGCTCTTTCCTTAAATATGATATTGGGGGTTCTTAGAATCAATTTGATATTATTGCATATTTCTTCTTTATCCCAATTATAGAATTTTTCCAGCACCCATATCACTTCAGCAATGACAAGGCTTGTAGAAATACCGGTGATATTGCCATTAACTATTTCGGTAAAGAGCTTTTCTGTCTTTCTATAAGCCTGCTCATCTTCTCTTTCAAAATATCTTAAAAAAATATTGGTATCTATAAAAATCATTTCATTTTCCTTACAATTTCTTCGGCAATATCTTTTTCCATTTGCTCCCTTACCTTTTTAAAATCAATTTTTTTACCTGATTTCTTAGTGATAGCATCCAGTATGGTTCCCTTTTTCACAGTAAAAACAATTTTTCCTTCCTTTACCGCAAATTCACCGATATCGTGAGGTTTTATATTAAATTTATCCCTGATCTCCCTGGGTATGGTTACCTGTCCTTTTGAGGTAATTCTTGGCATTATGACCGCTCCGCTTATTTTATTAATAGTTTACATTATAATTCAGGTAATACTTATTAAAAAGTATTACTTAATATATTGTAATACTTTTTATAAGACAGTACAACAGATTTTAACTCCCTGAAATATTAGATATGCAGCCAGAAGTTTTTCTTCATCTATTTTAAATTGTAGAAGGCGTCCAGCCCCAGGTACTTCGCTTCACTCCCCAGGTCTTCTTCAATCCGCAACAGCTGATTGTATTTGCAAACCCTGTCCGTTCTTGAAGGAGCTCCTGTTTTTATCTGGCCGGCATTTACTCCAACCACTATATCGGCAATGGTAGTATCTTCGGTTTCTCCCGATCTGTGAGACACTACGGCTGTATAATGTGCCATTTTAGCCATTTCGATTGCGTCAAGAGTCTCCGATAAGGTTCCTATCTGATTTACTTTAATCAAGATAGAATTTGCCACTCCCATATCCAGTCCCTTTTCAAGTCTTTTGGTGTTGGTAACAAAAAGGTCATCTCCTACCACCTGGATTTTTTTACCAAGCCTTGCTGTCAACTCCTGCCATCCTTCCCAGTCTTCTTCAGCCATTCCATCTTCTATTGAAATTATGGGGTATTTCTCTACAAGATTTTTATAATATTCAACCATCTTCGCTGGGGTTAAAACTTTGCCTTCTCCTTTAAGGTTATATTTCCCATCCTTATAAAATTCGGTAGCGGCGGGATCAAGTGCAATATAAATATCTTTTCCGGGCTTAAAGCCGGCTTTCTCTATAGCCTTAACTATATACTTTATCGCATCTTCATTAGTCTTAAGGTTAGGAGCAAAGCCTCCTTCATCGCCTACTGAAGTATTAAGCCCATCTTTTTTTAAGACATTTTTTAGATTATGGAACACTTCCACTCCCATCCTTAAAGCCTCACTGAAAGCAGATGCGCCAAGAGGCATTATCATAAACTCCTGCAGATCGATGCTGTTATCGGCATGCTTACCGCCATTTAAAATATTCATCATTGGTGAAGGAAGAACATGGGCATTGACCCCGCCCAGATATTTGTACAGAGGCAGGTCAAGTGCTATTGCGGCAGCTTTTGCCGTAGACAGAGAAACACCTAGTATTGCATTTGCCCCTAATTTGGATTTATTCTCCGTACCAT
>DATBWS010000039.1:0-24131 GCA_036514675.1 Candidatus Hydromicrobium sp. | reverse complement strand
ATTTTTTGCTTTTCCAGACATTCTGAAGGCTGGAAAAAGGACTACCGGTAATTTCATAAACTTCCAGAGCTCTTATTATTCTTCTCTGGTCGTTTTCACTTATTTTTTTTGCATACTCTGAATCAATCTTTTTTAATTTTAAATAGTATTTTTTTATACCGCAGTTTCTTATTTCTTCTTTTAACCTTTTTCTTACCTCTTTGTCTTCACCCGGCACCGGATCCATACCGCTGATTATCCCTCTTATATAAAGTCCCGAGCCTCCTACAATAAGAGGGATCTTCTCCTTAAGAAAAAATTTTTTGTTAATTATATCGTCGCATATTTCTTTAAATTCCATAATACTCAAATCATGATCAGGATCAAAAATATCATTCATATATTGTTTTATTCCATAATCTTCCAGGTAATATTTATCGGTTCCTATATCCATTCCTCTATAAACCTGAATCGAATCCGCCGAGATGATATCCGTATCTAGTAACTTTGCCATTATAATTCCTGTTTTGCTCTTACCTGTACAGGTTGGTCCGCAAATAACAATAACTTTTTTTTGGTTAATTAATTTTCTAATTAATTTATCCAGATCGATATTATTATTTTTTAATTCGGTTTCTATGGATTCAAGTTCGGAATTTTTAATGATCTTCATTTTGATTATATTATCAATACTAACTATTATGAATTATTGCGGATTAATTCTCCCATGACATAAAATGTTTTGGCGCCTGTTATAATAACCGGAATAATTTTCCCGATAAGACTGCTGTCGCCTTCAAAATTTACAATAGTGTTGTTTTCCATTCTCCCCTTCAGCAGAATACCATCTTTAGCGCTTTTACCTTCAACTAATACTTCAAACTTCTTGCCAACAAGTTTTTTATTTTCTTCAGAAGAAATTATATTTTGAATTTCAAGTAATTCTCTAAACCATTTTTTCTTTTCATCAAGAGTAATATGATCCTCCATCTTTGCTGCCTTAGTTCCTGTCCTGGGAGAATATATAAAGGTAAATGCTCTATTAAATCTTATTTTTTTTACCATATCTATAGTCTGCAGAAAATCTTCTCTCTCTTCTCCCGGAAAACCGACTATGATATCGGTGGTAATGGCACAATCAAGAATTTTCTTTTTTATATTTTCTATAATATTAAAATAGTCCTCTCTGGTGTAATTTCTATTCATTTCTTTTAAAATCTTATTTGATCCTGCCTGCAAAGGAAGATGAATATGTTTTACAATATTATCTCTATTCTTAATGATGTCTATGAGACTTTTAGAGAAGTCTCTTGGATGGGAAGTTATGAATCTGATTCTTTTAAGCCCTTTTATATTTGATACCTTCTCAAGCAGTTCCGAAAAAGTATATGTTTTCTTAAGATTCTTTCCGTAAGAATTGACATTCTGCCCCAGAAGGGTTACCTCGATTAATCCACCGGACACCAGTTCTTCAATATTTCTTATAATTTTTTCCGCTTCTATAGATCTTTCATTTCCCCTTACAAGAGGAACTATGCAGTATGAACAATAATTATCACATCCAATAGTTATGGGTAAAAATGCCTTAAAACTCTGTTTCCTTCTTACTTTAAAAAGGTCATGGTCAAAACCATTATTTTCAACTGAACATATACTTTTATTGGTTAGCCTTCGCCTGCCTATAAGCTCCGGGAGCTCCGGTATATTATGGGTACCAAAAACAATATCCACATAAGGAAAAACCTCGATTATTTTTTCCTTCAGGTCCTGAGCCGTACACCCTCCGATACAGATTAAAATATCCCTGTTTTTATTCTTTAATTTTTTTAAATTTCCTATATGGCCATATAGTCTGTTTTTTGCTCTCTCTCTCACGGTGCATGTGTTAAGTATAATGAGGTTAGATGATTCAATATCACGGGTCCTCTCGTAACCTGCGTTTTCAAGCAGATACAGAATTCTTTCCGAATCATTTTCATTCATCTGACATCCGAAAGTTTCAATATATACTTTCATAAATATGAATATCCTTACTTTAAAATGATGTAAGCAAATTTAAGAAGGTGTTTAACTTATAATTAAACAATCATTTGGATTCAATAGAAAGAACGATAGCGGTTTTTATTTCCCCGTTTACTTCTATATCTCTAAAATAAGGTATACATATTAATTCCTGACCGGTAGGAGCTATAAATCCTCTGGCTATGGCAATGCCTTTTACGGCCTGGTTTAATGCTCCCGCACCTATCGTTTGAATCTGAACTCTGGCATCGCTTCTAATAATACCAGCTATTGCACCTGCTACTGAATTGGGTTTTGATTTTGAAGAAACCTTGAGCAATTTAATATTACTATCCATATTATTATTCTTGCTATTTTAATTTTTATTCTTTTTGCTTCAGTTCGATTAATAGTTTTATAATATTATTTGCCTTCTTATATTCTACGTTCTCTCCGGTAGTAATGAAATATTTATCGCCTAATTCTTTAACCTTATCTTCTGCAGCTTTAATTATACATCTTATCTCTTCATCTTTAAACCTGCTGGCCAATTTGGATTCATCATAAAGCATTAACTTCTTATCCGGCTTTTTTCCTGCTTCATCTTCATCCGGACTGATGATTTGATGCTCCTTTAAGTCGTCACTAGCTGGATCAATTTTAAGGGGTTCCAGCGCTCTGATTTCATTATATATAATTCTCTGAATACCTCTCTGGGATATGTCCATATTAAATATATTTTTGGAGATAATCTCCATAAGAGTGTAATTATCAGTAAGTAAGGGAATTTCGGTTACCTTTATATTATTTTTTTGTATGAAGTTACTCAATTTATCCCACTCGTCAAATTTAGGATAACTATTTTGTTTCCCTTCTTTTCTTAAGACTTCCCTCATAGTAGCAAGTATCTGGGTTGGGCTTCCGTAAAAAAAGCTGATATTCCTGTTCTGAAGCTGGAACTCGATTATGGTTTTTATTATGTTATTTACACCCCCAATAATACTTAAATCACCTTCCATTTTAATTATCTGCGGCATTATTGATTGGTCTTTCTTTTCAGGAATTTTCAGGAGATCTATATCTACATAAAATGATGCACCTTTTAACCTGTTAGAAGAAATTATTCTAATGTCATCAGCATTTAATTTTATTGAAAATAATGCCATTCCCCTGCCGTGAAATCCGTAAGGGTCCTTTATTCCGTTTTCCAGTTTTGAAGTTACTCTCGATTCAAAAATAAGATTTTGCAGGTGTGGAGGAATACCGATGCCGTCATCTACAAAATAAATTTTTCTTTTCTTATCTTCAATTTTTTTTGTTCCGATAAAGATATTCCTGCTGCCAGCGTCTCTGCTGTTGCGGAGCATCTCTACTATTATATCTTCAACGCTATTTATGTCCTGAAGTGCCTGTCTCCTCTCGGCTTCAGAAATTTTTAACCTGACATATCCATCCCCTAAGTCCTCTTCAATATTAAGTGAATCTTTTATCTTTAATTCAGAGAGAAATTTTTTTATATCGGAATTATTTTGCATATTCAATTGCTCTACTTTCCCTGATAACAGACACCTTTATCTGTCCGGGGTACTCCATCTCTTTTTCTATTTCTCTTGCTATTTCTTTAGCCAGCACAATAGACATTTCTTCATTAACCTCTTCAGGTTTGACCATAACTCTTATTTCTCTTCCGGCCTGTATAGCGTAAGCCTTTTCTATTCCTTTAAATTCAGTGGCAATTTTTTCCAGCCTTTCCAGCCTTTTAACATAGCTTTCCAGTGTTTCTCTTCTGGCGCCGGGCCTTGCGCCTGATATCTGATCTGCAGCCTGTATAATTACATCCAAGACTGATCTGACCTCCACTTCATTATGATGTGATTCAATTGCATGACATATCTCTTCATCTTCATTAAGCCTTTTCGCCAGTTCAGCCCCGATTATTGCATGAGATCCTTCTATATCATGTGTTAGAGCCTTACCGATATCGTGCAGTAGTCCGGCCCTCTTTGCTTGCTTAATATTCATACCGAGCTCTGCTGCAATCACACCTGCAACATAGGCAACTTCTTTTGAATGAAGTAGTATATTTTGACCATAACTGGTTCTGTATTTCAATCTTCCCAGTACTTTTGTAATTCCAGGGTTTAATTCTGATATTCCTGCATCAAAAACGGCCTGTTCCCCTTCTACTTTAATCTCGTTATTGATGATTTTACTTGCTTTTTCATACATTTCTTCAATTTTGGCAGGGTGAATTCTTCCATCCATTATTAAATTTTCCAGTGTTACCCTGGCAATTTCTCTTCTTACAGGATCAAACGAAGATAATATTACAGCTTCCGGGGTATCATCTACAATTATGTTTATACCGGTAAGATTTTCAAAAACTCTTATGTTCCTCCCCTCTCTTCCTATTATCCTGCCCTTCATTTCATCATTGGGTAAATTTACCACCGATACTGTAGTTTCACTCACATGATCCAGAGCACATCTCTGTATAGCTTGAGAAATTATCTTCTTTGCCATAGTATCAGCTTCTTCTTTTAGCTTATTTTCTATATTTCTAATTTCTTTTGCAGATTCATATCTTGCTTCGTCTTCTATTTTTTTAATTAGAATTGCTTTTGCTTCTTCTTTGGTAAGTTCAGCAATAGCCTCCAGTCTTAGTATTTCTTTATTCAATACTTCGTCCAATTTCTTATTTTTAACGTCAAGTTCCTCTTTTTTTTGATTTACTTCCTGTTCTTTCTTTTCCAGATAATGAGCCTTTTTTTCTATGGAGTCCTCTCTGTTTAATAATCTGTCTTCCATCTTTCTAAGTTCAAATCTCTGCTTTTTGATTTCTTCTTCAGCATGTGTTTTCAAATTTTGAATCTCTTCTTTTCCCTCCAGCAGCATTTCTTTTTTTAAAGTCTGAGCCTCTTTTTTAGCATTGTTAAGCATCAGGTTTGCTTTTTGTTCTGCCGAGCTTAATTTAGAATCTATTATATATTTTCTGAAAAAGAAACCTACTAAAAAACCTATTATTATAGCAATTCCCAGTGCAACTATTCTTATTAACAAGTCCATTTTATAAACCTTCCTTCCAAAAAAAAAGTCGAGTTAATTACCCGACTTATAAATTAATTTGCACTATTTAGTTTTAAATTAAATATACTTAATACTTATTAAAATACAGCAGCCTTTGTATTATAACTACAACTTATATATCGAATGCTTAAATATCACAAACACTAAAAACATTTTATATTAAGTTTACCTTTAACCCGCCTTCCGGATTATTATTTTACCAAAATTATCATTAGCACCTGTAAAACTACCAGGACAATATCTATAATCAAACTCCGTTAATTCTCTTTAATTGTATAAAACTATTTTTTATCGCTAATAATACTTGTTACAATGTGTGCAAACTAATTTATAAATCAAATAATTTTTAATATTAATTGTTTTTATTTTAACTATAGCATCAGTTTAAGTCAACACAATTTAATCTGACCAACTAATCTGACTTTGCCCTTACTTACAGAACAACACTATGTCTTTATTGAAATAATTTTAATGTCAGCGGAGTCTATAACTTTTGTTTTTTTCCCTTAACAATAGATACAACTGGAAGTGAAATTTTCAGACTGGAAACTTTTACCGCAGGTTCTGCATTCTATTTTTATTTTACCTTTTTTAAATTCAAGACTGGCATCTTTCAGAATCTTACTATTTTCTGTCAAAAAACCATAATAGAACTCCACAGACAGGGGTTCAATATGCGCCAGTGGACTTACTTCGAAACTTACTTTTTTTACCTTTTTTATATTATGTTTTCTTATTAGATCATCTAATATTTCAATAACGGAACAGGTTATGGAATACTCATGCATACTTAATTTTTAATTATTATTTTCCTGAAATACCTTTTACCTTTCTGAATCACTTTTTTATCAATATCATTTAAATCAAATTCCATATTCGGGTCACTGATCTTTTTATCGTCAATTTTTATTCCTCCCTGGGCAGCCAGTCTCCTGGCTTCACCATTGGATTTAACCAGACCAGAACCTACCAGTAATTGTATCAGACTTACTTTTTTATTTTTTACTTCCTCCGGATTTATAATATATCTCTCAATTTTTTCCGGAACTTTCTTTTTCTTGAAAACTAAATCAAAATCTTCTTCCGCTTTTAAAGCATCTTTTTTTGTGCAAAGGTTTTCTATTATTATCCTTGCCAGTCTTCTCTTAGCTATAGATGGATTTAATTTATTCTTTTTTATATTATATTCAATCTCTTTAATTTCTTCATTGTCTAATGTAGTCAATAGCCTGAAGTAGTCTATCATAACATTATCAGGGATAGACATTACCTTACCGAAAATTTCCCTGGGCTGCTCATGTACTCCTATATAATTCCCCAGGCTTTTACTCATCTTCTCAATTCCGTCAGTACCCACTAAAATGGGCATGGTAATAGCAATTTGAGGTCTCTGTGAGAATTCTTTTTGTAGTTCCCTTCCCATCAGCAGGTTAAATCTCTGATCAGTTCCTCCTAATTCTATATCAGCTTCTACCGCAAACGAATCGTATGCCTGCATTATTGGATAAAGAAATTCCATAATTGCTATAGGTATATTGCTTTTATATCTCTTTTTAAAATCATCTCTCTCCAGCATTCTTGCGACCGTAAATCTTGAGGTTAAATTTAAAATATCATCAAATCTTAAATTCTTTAGCCATTTTGAATTTTTAACCACTTCAGTTTTTTCGAGGACGAGAATTTTAAATGCCTGCTCCATATAAGTTATGGCATTTCTTTCTATGGTATCGGAAGATAATTTAGGCCTCAGGGTAGATCTGCCCGATGGATCCCCTATTCTTACCGTATAATCTCCTATTATTAGAATAGCTTTATGGCCTAAATTCTGAAACTGACGGAGTTTATTCAGAACAACGGTGTGCCCCAGATGAATATCGGGAGCAGTCGGATCCAATCCTAATTTAACCTTTAAAGGTTTATTTTCTTTTATGGATTTTTCGATCATGGGCTTTAATTCTTTTTTAATTAAAATATCCTCTGTCCCTGATACAATTAAGTCCAATTGTCTCTGTAAATTCTTTTCCATATCTCGATTTCCGTCAAAAATTATACGATTAAAAATCAAAATAAATATTAATATAATAGTTGCATATATGTCTATTTAAAGCAATCTACAAATTTCCAATTACTTTTTATGTGAGACAACGATACAGTTTGTAGTACTTTTAAATGAGGCAATTCGACATATTGTTATTTAATTAATTTTTATATAAAATTTCCTAAGTTATAATTCAGAGATATTTTGAAAGCAAATTATTTGAAATGAGCCCTGAGCGTAAAAAATTAAGTGGATGTTTAAAATTCTTTATAATTACAATAGCGGTAATATTATCAATCACTGCGGTTATAGGCATAGTTTTGATCATATATTACGCTAATTCCCTTCCTACATTAGAAGAGCTGACCCCCTCACCAATTGCTCAGACTTCCAAAGTTTATGCTCTGGATGGTAGTTTAATTACCGAATTCCATGCTGAGGAAAATAGAGAAATTATCTCATTTAATGAGATGTCTTATCATGTTAAGGATGCAATTGTAGCAGTTGAGGACAAAAGATTTTTTGAACATCAGGGAGTGGATTATAGAAGAATCATAGGGGCACTTATAGCAGACATAAGAGCCGGAGAGTGGGCTCAGGGTGCCAGCACTATAACCCAGCAGTATGTTAAAAATATATACTTCAACCCTGAAAAAACGTTTCGAAGAAAAATCAATGAAGCTTTGATTGCAGTTCAGCTTGAAAGGCATTATACAAAAAACAAAATTCTGGAAATGTACCTCAACACCATAAATTTCGGCTCCGGTGCCTATGGAATCGAGAAAGCTTCTGAAATATATTTTGGCATAGATGCCAGTGAACTTGACCTGCCCCAGTCTGCTTTATTGGCCGGTCTGGCAAGAGCTCCTGAAATATATTCACCATTCAACGATATAGAAAAAGCAAAATTGAGAAGAGACCTTGTTTTGCAGCTAATGTATGAACAGGAATTAATTAACACAACCGAATATCTTAATGCTCTGGCTGCACCGGTAATATTAAACGAAAGTTCGATTGCTGATATGGAACAAGATAGTAGTAGCAGCAGAATTGCTCCATACTTTATAGATTATGTAAAACGAAATCTATACGATCAAAAATTCACCGATTATGATGTATTCAGGGGAGGACTCCGGATTTACACAACACTGGATATCGATTTGCAGGAAAAAGCCGAAAATGCATTTAAAAAAGTTTTCCCTGAAGATATCAAACCTTCTTATTCTCTTGTCAGCACCGATCCCGAAAATGGCTATATTTATGCTCTTGTTGGTGGAAAGGACTACAATATCAGTAAATTTAACATTGCAATACAGGGAAAAAGACAACCAGGTTCCGTATTTAAGGTTCTTGTTCTTATGGAAGCGATAAGACAGAATATTTCTCCAAACAATACATTCAATCCCAATGGTCCCATTATCATAGATATGGAAGAAGGTCCAGATTGGGAGGTAGATAATTACGGCGGTCAGAAATTTGACGTTGACCAGATGTCGGTTGTAGACGGCACCATCAATTCTGTGAACGTAGTCTATGCCCAATTAATGATGGAAGTTGGGGCAGAAAATGTAGAGAATCTATGTAGCGAAATGGAAATTTACAATATCGGGAGCAATCCGGCAATAGCTCTGGGAGGACTGGAGACAGGCATAACTCCTCTTGATGTAAGTAAAGCTTTCTCTACCCTTGCTTCTGGTGGATTTTACCACCAGCCTGTAAGCATCTTAAAAATAACAGATTCCGAAGGAAATATACTATATGAATATGACGCTGATAAAAACGAAGCAAATCACAGAGTTCTGGAAGAACCCGTAGCATACCAAATTACGCAGATTCTGAGAAAAGTAATAGAAAGCGGTACCGGCAGAGGTGCAGCCATAGGAAGACCGGCTGCGGGTAAAACCGGTACCACCAGTGACCTAAGAGATGCATGGTTTGCAGGTTATACGCCGGATCTGGTTACAGTAGTATGGATGGGTTACCCTGATTCAAATCAGCCTATGGAACCCATAAATGGCAGATCCATTGTAGGCGGGACTTATCCTGCGGATATATGGAGGGAATTTATGACTTCAGCGCTGGAAGATGTGCCTGTATCCGATTTTGATAGACCTGATGAAGAACTTGTAGATATTAAAGTTTGCACTGAATCCAATCTGCTTGCTACTTTATGGTGTCCGGAAGAATCTATCCAATGGCGTATATACGTAAAAGGTGAAGAACCTCATGATATCTGTAATATACATAATAAGATTGAAGTTCCTAATGTTGTAGGATCGAATAAAGAAGAAGCAAGAGCTTTATTTGAAAGTTTAAATTTCATAGTCGAAGAGATTTATGAATTTGATGAGATATTTAACCAGAATATTATTTTTAACCAGAATCCGGAAGCAGGTACTATGCTGGAGTCGCTTGAGGGCGAAAAATTAAGTATTACTCTTTATATAAGTAAAGGAAAAGAGACCTTCAGTATGCCAGGTCTCATAGGAATGGATTTGAGCAGTGCAGAACAGATTATAGAAAATTTTGAACTTATTATCGATAGTATAATATATGAATTCAGCGCTAGTCAGCCACCGGGTAACATAATCAACCAGATTCCTGCTCCAGATTCTATAGTTTCCAAATCTACCGGAGTAGTTTTATACGTAAGCAAGGGCGAAGACCCCCAGTCTGTGATTCCTGATGTCCTCGAAATGACAGTAGAAGAAGCTTTGACGGTATTGGGAAATGCCGGTTTTAAAAATGTTACCGTTATTCCGGAAGAAAGCAAAGAAGAAAAAGATCTCGTTTTTTCCCAGATTCCAGTTAGCGGAACTCTTTATGATAAATTACAGGAAGTGACTATCGAGATAAGCAAAGGCATAAAAGTACCCAATGTTATAGGTATGACCAGAGATGATGCAGTAATGGAACTTGAGAACCTGGGATTTGTGGTTGAGATACTTCCTGATCCTGACTCTGCCGGTAATGTCGTAAATCAAACACCTGCAGCCGATGAATATCTGAATTATGGTTCTACAGTTACCATAGAAATAGAATAAAGAATTATATGCTCTGGTATTTTACATAATGAAGATAAATTATTTTTTATTTAATTTTTTATTCTACTCCGCGCAGCAAATGCCCTTTTGAATAATTTTTAAAAAGATTATCATTCTGCAGGTTTGAAGTAAAAATTCTGTATTTATTGATACCCTCGCTGTAGATTATTTCTATTGCCTCTCTGTAGTTTTTAATTATCTTACAGAAATTTTTTTCATCATAGAATCTACTGTCTATAATAATATTATTGACACCGCTTGCTTTTATTTTATCAAGATCATATAAAGTACATATATTTCTTGAATTAAAGATTATCATGTTTTCATTATAGTCCGAGCCGGCCGGAAACTGATAACCTTTGATATCCTCTATATAATATTTATTGCCATTAGATTTACCGGTTAGAAATTTTATTTTATATCTGGAACCCATAGTCTGGAAGTAACCATGGCCATAAATAGAAAATTCCGGTTTATCCTTATCCTTGTAGAAATTTTCTGCATTTGATATTATTTTTGAAATTTCTTCAAGATTTAATTCGGGAGAAAATTCTATCCCCTTTAAAAGGGTATTCACACTTATAAGACCATTGAAAAAAGCCAGTGACAAACTGTTGAACAGATTAAAATTAAAGCCCAGATAAAGGCTAATATCATGATTTCTTTTACTTCCTATTTCGTTCAGTAATTCCAATACTGCCGGGTTTGATATTTTATAATTTTTTAATCCACAGTCAAGCAATTTCAAAATATTTTTTTCTACCCATATAAAATCGCTGTCATATATGATGTAAGGAGTCCCTACAGATATTTTTATATTTTTTATCTTATTATATTTTTTCAATGATCCAACTATACTGCTTTCGATGCCGCTGCTGTCTAACAGTTCTTTAAAGCCAGTATAAATTACATGGTTTGCCCCATTATAAATAGCAGGTTCAATGTATTTATAATCATATATGTAAGCTGATATGGTTAATTTATTTTCAGTCTTTTTTATACCGGTTTGGTTATAATTCGATAAAAATTTATTTAAATAATGATCTCTTTCATTCTCATTCATTCTGCCGTATCGATTCCTTATTTTGGGTAGTATTTCTGTATTCTCTTTATTAAAATCATATTTTAATAAAGCTCTGGCCTCTTTATCAATTTTCTTGTCAAAATATTTAAATACCCTATCTTTTTCCAGAATATTGCTAGCTTTATCCACTTTGATTTTATATTTATAATTTTTATCCAGATCTTCTAACAGTTCAAAATCCTTGATATTTATCCTGCTGTTTCCCTTCTTGGTCCAGACTTCAATAATATCACCACTGTTTATTTTCCACCTGCTTTTTATGTAAATAAATCTTATCTTTTTCTTACTATTATCCTCGCAATCTATTTTGTAAACTCTGCCTAAAAAATTTCCAATACTTCCCGACTTCTTTAGCGATATTATATCCGCAGGATACTTCTGTCTTATATAACCCGTACCAATTTCTCTTGAAAATATCTGGGTGAGCTTATAAAAGTCGAATTCATCAACTTTATAATTTAAAGGATTGGAGTAATAAAGATCTATATATTTTCTATAAATTTTAGTAACTATACCTACATATTCAGGGGATTTCATTCTTCCCTCTATTTTCAAAGCGTCTACTCCTGCTGTTATTATTTCAGGTATAATATCCAGCAGACATAGATCACTCTTATTTAATAAATAACTTCCATCTGCAATAATATAGATGGACTTACCTGCTTTTCTTTCCAGAAATTTATATTTCATCCGGCAGGGCTGTGTGCACCTTCCCCTGTTACCGCTTCTTCCACCTATGAACGAGCTGAAATAACAGCTTCCGGAGTATGAATAACACTGCGAGCCATGACCGAATACTTCTATTTCCATTAATTTTTCTTTAGATAAATTCTTTATTTCATCCAGAGTCATTTCTCTGGCAAGTATGGCTCTTTTAAATCCAAGACGGCTTAATAATTTTAATGAATAAAAATTATGAATATTCAGCTGAGTGCTGGCATGAACCGGTATTGTTTTAAACAGGTCTTTCAATATTTTATATATACCATAATCCTGAATAATGATTCCATCGGAACATATACTGGCGTACTGGTTTAAAAAGTTTATTACTTCTTTTATTTCACTATCCTTTATCAGCGTGTTTAATGTCAGATATACTTTTACACTACGGCCGTGAGCAAAACTTACCACTTTTTTTAGCTGACTCATATCAAAATTTTCAGCATAAGCTCTGGCACCGAATTTTTTGTATCCCAGATAAACAGAATCAGTACCGGCATTAACCGCTGCCACTAATTGATCCCAGCCTCCCGCCGGTGCGGTCAGCTCTATTTTTTTTATGGTTTTATTCATTCCAGAAATAAGAGATGAGGTATAAGATATTTATTTTATATATTCTATAATTTTTTTAAAATCAGGGACCCTGTCGGTAAGGCTTTTTAATTCTTGTTCAGCGCTTTTTATTTTTTTACTTCCGGATTCGATATTTAAAATAACTTGCTTTTTTGCGGTACCGCAATCCACTTTTTTGTTGGATATGCATGATTTGATATCCGCATATTTATAAATATCACTTTCAAAACAAGGTGAATATTCTTTAAGTTCCTCCAGTTTTATATCCGGGAATGTTATTTTTTTATTGATGCAGGACCTTACAATTTTTCCTACAATATTGTGCGCTTTCCTAAAACTCTCACCCTTCTTGACCAGATAATCTGCAATATCGGTAGCTTCTAAAAAACTACTTTTAAGGGAATCCTTGATTTTTACAGTGTTAAATTTTATTTTTTCCAGCAATTTAGAAAATATTTCAACGCTGGAAGCAGTTTCCCGATAAGCACTGAATAATATCTTTTTATCTTCCTGGAGGTCACGGTTGTAGGTTGAAGAAAGCCCTTTAAGCAGAATCATTGACTGAATGAGATTGCCTATAACCAGTGAACTTTTTCCCCTTATCAGCTCCAGAACATCTGGATTCTTTTTTTGTGGCATTATACTGCTTCCGGTACAGAAAGCCTCGTCTATTTCAATAAACGAGAATTCACTACTGTTATATATTATAAGATCCTCACAAAACCTGCTTAAATGCAGCATTGTTTTGCAACAGGAATATATAAAGTCTATGATAAAATCCCTGCTTCCAACTGTATCCATACTGTTGGAATCAAGATATTTAAATCCAAGAAGATTTTTTAGAAGTTTTCTATCCAGTTCATATCCACTTCCGGTACAGGCCGCAGCTCCCAGCGGAAGGAAATCACAGGACTCAAAATTAGAGAAAAAACTGGCTTTATCCCTGTCAAATTTTTGATAATAAGACATCAAATAATGCGAAAGCAGGACAGGCTGGGCTTTTTGCATATGAGTATAAGCAGGAATTATTACATCCATTACTTTTTGAGAAATTTTTATAATATTTTTCTGCAGGGCCAGTATTTTATTTAACATATCAATTATTGCATCTTTTATAAAAAGCTTTTCATCGAGCACTACTTGATCATTCCTGCTCCTTCCGGTATGGATTTTCATGGCTGCATCTCCGATAGTCTTACTCAGCTCATTTTCAACCAGGCTGTGGATATCTTCATATATGCCTGTATCGATATGGCTTTCCTCTATGCTCTTCTTTACTTTTTTCAGTCCACTAATGATTTCTTTAAACTCCATGTCTGTAATAATTCCAATTCTGTGAAGTCCTATCACGTGAGCAGCAGTTCCGGTAAGATCATACAGGTAAAGGTTTTTATCTATATCTATAGATGAGGTAAACTTCTCTACTGCTTCATCTGTATTTTTTCCTATCCTGCCCTTCCATATTTTATTTTCCATTGATTCTTCCTTTTTTTCCTAATATTTCATATGGATAACCCCATAATTTTATAAAACTTTCAGAGTGCGAGGGATCAAATTTATCACTCTTATTATAAGTAGCAAGATCTATATCGTATAATGAATAATTGGATTTTCTTCCCACAATTTTGAAATCCTTGTTTTCAAATTTAACTCTTACCGTACCGGTTACAAAATTCTGACTTTTATCCATAAATGCGCACAGGCAGTTACGCAGCGGAGTAAACCACAAACCATAATAAACCATCTCTGCCAGTTTTTCTTCCAAAATATATTTATAATGAATTAACTCCCTATCCAGTATCAGAGATTCCAGTTGCCTGTGAGCTTCGATTAATACTTCCGCTGCCGGTGATTCATAAATCTCCCTGGATTTTATTCCAACCAGCCTGTTTTCTATCATGTCAATTCTTCCAATTCCATAGGAACCTGCTATTTTATTTAATCTCTTTATGATGTCATCAGGGGAAATTTTTTTGCCATTTAAGAAAACAGGTATTCCATTTTGAAACCCGATTTCCGTATATTCATATTCGCTGCTCTTTTTGGTTATTTTCGTCCATTTATAAATATCATCAGGCGGTTCATTCCAGGGATCCTCAAGAATACCGCATTCAATACTTCTCCCCCACAGATTTTCATCTATACTGTAAGGACTCTTTTTGGTTACGGTAACTTTAATATTATTTTTTTTTGCATATTCGATTGCTTCTTCTCTTGATATGCTCCATTCTCTCTGTGGTGCAATAATCTTTAGGTCTGGTGCAAGACTCCTGATTCCCACATCAAAACGCACCTGATCATTACCCTTAGCAGTACAGCCGTGGGCTACTGCCTTTGCTCCTTCTTTTCTGGCTATATCCACCAATTTTTTAACTATTAGCGGCCTGGCAAGTGCTGTAGCCAGAGGATATTTTTTTTCATACTTCAGGTTAGCCTTAATCGATGGCAAAATGAAATCATTTATAAATTCATCCTTTGCATCGACTATAACCGATTTTATGGCACCTATTTCCAGTGCCCTCCGGTAAGCTTCTTTTAAATCATCAGGCTGACCGCAATCTATCAGTGCAGCAATTACATCCATATTATATTTGTCTTTAATCCATTTTATGGAGATAGAGGTATCGAGCCCTCCTGAATAGGCCAGCACTACTTTACCGCTCATTTATTTATTCCTTTCATATATTTATAATTAGTAATCCAATATATCTGAACCGTTAAACAGTATTAAGTTAAAACTGTTTCTGCATCATTTTAAGCATTTTTTCTGCATTTTCTGAGTTTTCTGCAATACATATTATAGTATCATCACCGGCTACTGTACCCAGGACTTCTACAAAGTTCATGCCGTCTATTACTGCTGCCGTTCCCTGTGCTTCTCCCGGAAAGGTTCTTACCACAATTATATTTTCTGCTCTTTTTACCGATAAAACGCTCTCCTTAAATTTTGATTTAAATTTCAAAGGGTCAATAATTTTCCCCTCAGGTATCCTGCTTTCAATAGAATAATATTCCTCCTCCAGATAATTTCTAATTTTTACCAGCCTCAATTGGTTTAGATCCCTTGAAATGGTTGATTGTGTTACATTATAACCTCTTTTTTTAAGTGCATTTAATAATTCTTCCTGGGAAGAGATTTTTTTAATATTAATTATTTCTTTTATTGCTCTGAGCCTTTCGGTTCTTCTCATTTTACTATCTTACCTATAAATTTTATTTTAATTAAAATTCTTATTCTTTAAGTTTAATTCTTATATAAATAAACAAGAAGTCCTTTCTGGGCATGTATGCGATTTTCTGCCTGCTGAAAAACAACTGAATTTTTACCATCCAGGACTTCCGACGTTATTTCCTGGCCTCTGTGAGCGGGCAGGCAGTGCATTACCTTTACTTCTTTTTTTGCATGATTCAGCAGGTCAGAGTTGACCTGGTAGCTTTCAAGCTCCTTTAGCTTCTGATTATCCATTTCATCACCCATGCTTAACCATACATCGGTATAAACAACATCGGCATCTTTTACCGCTTCTTCCGGATTATGCACTATATTTATTTTAATTCCTTCCTTCTGGTTATTTGCATATTCAAGTATTTCTTTGGGAGGCGAATATTTTTCAGGACTTCCTATAGTTATATCAATTCCCAGTTTTGAAAATCCGATAATCAGACTGTTTGTCACATTGTTACTGTCCCCTACATAGGTAAATTTTAATTCTTTACTCAGTAGTCCCAGCTCTTTTAAAGTTAATATATCAGCCAGTACCTGGCATGGATGATAAGTATCGGTAAGTCCGTTTATTACAGGAATGGTTCCATATTTTGCAAAAATTTCTACAGTTTCTTGTTTGAATGTCCTTATAATTACCCCATCTGCATAAAGGGAAAATATTTTTGCCGTATCCATATAGGTCTCTCCACGGCTTAAATGCAGACTTTTAGAATCCAGAATCAATGCATTACCCCCCAGCTGGTTTATTCCAACTTCGAAAGAGAGCCTGGTCCTGGTAGAATGCTTATCAAATAGCATCACTATATTATTACCTTCCAGAACCTTACTGTACTTATTTTTATCCTTTTTGATTTCTTCTGAAAGTTCCACTATATATTCAATTTCATCCCTTGAATAATCTTTTAATGTCAAAAAATCCCTTTTCATCTTATATCTCCTTTATTTTTACATCCAGCCATTTTATAAGTATATTTATATTCTTTTTGGTTATCACCAGAGTGGGTAGAAACCTTAAAGTATTACTTGATATTTTATTAATAGCCAGTTTGTCTTTAAGAGCATCTAATACCATTTTTTCCGCAACCGGTTCATTAAATTCCATTCCAATCATAAGACCCATTCCCCTTATATCCTTTACAACTGAATATTTCTTTTTAATCTGCATTAATTTTTTTATGAAATACTGACCCAGTTTTTTAGATCTTTCAACCAGTTCATTATCGATGATATAATCAAGCACTGCCAGTCCTGCAGCACAGGAAGCCATATTGCCGCCAAAAGTTGAACCATGTGTGCCGGGTCCAAAACTGCTGCTTATTTTAGCTGTAGAAATAATTGCTCCTATGGGCATTCCACCTCCAAGACTCTTAGCCACCACCAGTATATCAGGGTAGATACCGTAATTCTGGTATGCAAACATATTCCCGATCCTGCCAAACCCGGTCTGTATTTCATCCAATATCAGTAGTATATTTTTATCATTGCATATATTCCTTAATTCCTTCATAAATTCTTTATCTGCAGGATAAACTCCGCCTTCTCCCTGGACAGGTTCGATTATAACGGCACAGGTATTTTCATTGATTAGCTCCTTTACGGAATTCATATCATTAAATACAGCATATTTAAATCCGGCAAGCAGCGGCTCGAATAGTTTTTGTTTTTCAATCTGTGCAGTTGCAGCCAGCGCTCCCAGCGTCCTTCCATGGAAAGCCCTTTTAAATGTGATTACTTCATACCGGGAAGAATTGTAATTATCAGTAGAATACTTTCTAGCCAGCTTTAAGGCTCCTTCAATAGACTCGGCACCGCTGTTAGCAAAGAATACCTTTTCCCCAAATCCGGTAATCTCACATAACTTTTTTGCCAGCATTACCTGGGGCTGATTATAATAAACATTTGATGGCTGTATAATTTTCTCTATCTGCTTCTTAAGTGCGCTTACTATAAATTTATTGCTGTGACCAACATTCAAACATCCATAACCGGCTATAAAATCAAGGTATTTGTTGCCTTCTATATCCCATAGGTACTGCATTTTAGCTTTTACAAATACTACCGGCAACCTGCTGTAGGTGGGCATCAAATACTTATTTCCCATCTCAAATATTTCCATATTTTTACCTGTGCTCATTCAACCTCCTTATTAGTTATCATTGTCCCAATGCCCTTATCCGTAAATATTTCCACCAGTATAGAATGTTTTTTGGTCCCATTCAGTATATGTGTTCTTTCCGCTCCCGATTTTAATGCAGCAATGCATGCAATCACCTTGGGAATCATTCCGGAACTTATCTTTCCTGATTCCAATAACTTCACGCACTGATCTGTGGTTAATATTGATATTAATTTATTTCCTTCACTGCTTTTTTCCATAATTCCATCTACATCCGTTAGCAGGATCATTTTCCTGGCGTTAAGTGAAATTGTAATCTCTGCAGCGCAAGTATCAGCATTGATATTATATATATTACCTTTATCATCAACCCCCAGGGTAGCAATAACCGGTATATAACCGCTATCCAGTATACTATTTAAAAAACCAGAATTAATGCTGTCGATTTCTCCTACAAATCCTAAATCTATATCCTTTCCATCCTTTTTATACTCTTTTTTATGGCATTTTATAAAACTGGCGTCATTTCCCGATATTCCTATGGCCATATTTCCGTGCTTGTTAAGAAAAGACACTATCTTCGTATTTATATTTCCAATTAAAACCATCTTTACAATTTCTATAGAATCCTTGCCGGTAACTCTCAGTCCGTCTACAAATTCAGGTTTTATTCCTTTTTCTACTGCCATCTCGTTAATCTGTTTGCCGCCTCCGTGTATTAGAACCACCTTTATTCCAACATATTTCATAAGGATTAAATCATTCAGAACACTCTGGATAACGCTGTCATGCTCCATCATGCTGCCTCCGATTTTTACTACGACTATTCTGTCAGAATATTCTTTTATATAAGGCAGTGATTCCAGCAACACCTCAACTTTGTTCATATATAACGCTACCGTTTCTTTTCCTTTATTTCCTTTAAAATATGTCATTTTATTTATTTCTCCCGCATTCTCCTATTAATAATAACCAATCTGTAATTATGTCCGGTACAGAGCATTGATTTTTATATAATCCAGTGATAAATCTGCAGTTAAAATGCTGAATTCCTCATTACCGTAATTTAAATCCACCGTAAATTTTATTTCCTTCTCTTTCATAAGTTTTT
The DNA here is from genome assembly GCA_036514675.1 of Candidatus Hydromicrobium sp. GTDB lineage: Bacteria > Actinomycetota > Humimicrobiia > Humimicrobiales > Humimicrobiaceae > Hydromicrobium. The sequence continues at coordinate 5,152 of DATBWS010000039.1, read as the reverse complement.
CAGTGTGCTTCCTGTCAAAATCTACTCCTATTCCTTTTAATACAATCAAGACATCTTCTATGTATATGCTGACTTTATCCGGATTAAAATCGCACCCGGCCGAACCCAGTGCCGCATTTATCCTTCCCCAGTTAAGATCCTGACCAAACATGGCAGCTTTAAACAAACTCGAGTTTGCAACTTTCAAGGCCAGCTTTTTTGCATCAGCCTTTTTCTTTGCATTTATAATCTTTATTTCTATAAGTTTGGTCGCTCCCTCCCCATCCAGAATTATTTTTCTTGCCAGGTCTTTCATTACATAGGAAAAAGCGTTTTTAAATTCCTTATAATATTTACTCTTTTCATTTTTTAAAATCACACCACTTTTGGAATTCGCTATAAATATTGCCATATCGTTTGTGCTCTGGCAGCCGTCAACACTGATACTATTAAAGCTCCTGCCGGCTTCTTCCAGCAGTAACCTGTCAAGCAAATTCTTAGAAATTCTTGCATTGGTGGTTATGAACACCAGCAGAGTAGCCATATTTGGCTCTATCATCCCCGAACCTTTTGCCATACCTCCGATTATGATATCTTTACCGGCTCCAGTTTTGATGTTTACCGCTATTTCTTTGGTAACCAGGTCGGTAGTAAGTATGGCTTCTGCGGCACTGTGCCCACCGGTATTGCTTAATTTACCCGCACATTTCTTGATGCCTTTTTCTATTTTATCCATGGGCAGCTGTTTCCCAATTACTCCTGTCGATGAAACAATTATATTTTTTTTATCGATATCCAGATACTGCCCTGCAATATCAATAGTTTTCAGGGCATTCTTATATCCCAGCTTTCCGGTACAGGCATTAGCAACTCCGCTGTTTATAATAACAGCTTTGATATTTCTGGTTTTTTTAAGTTGCTCCTTTGTAACTATAACAGGCCCCGCCTGAAACTTATTTGTAGTAAAGATTCCACTACAGACACTATCTTCAGGTGTATATATTATACAGATATCCTGTTTTTCGGAACTTTTTAAACCGCAATGACAGCCATATGCATAAAACCCCGGAACACTGGTTATGGTCCCGTTTTCTAAAATATCAAAATCAATATTTTTTTTATTGAAATCACTATTCATCTTAAATCTTTCTTAAAGTCGATTATCTTATTAGAATATTCCGTTAAAATTCAATCCCTCTTCCTCGTCGAAACCCATCATTATATTCATATTCTGCACCGCTTGGCCTGCAGCCCCTTTTAGAAGATTATCTATTACACTGAAAATCTTAAGTGTACCGGTCCTTCCATCAAAGCTGAAACCAATAAGGCACATATTGGTCCCCACCACATCCTTTAGCTGCGGTATTTCAGTACCCATAAATTTGACAAAGGGAAGGTCTTTACAGAACTTTTCAAATAAACCATATATTTCCTCTTCCATATTGCTTTCTTCAGCTGCTTCACCAATCTTGCAGTATATGGATGTAAATATACCTCTGTTAACTGGAAGAAGATGAGGGGTAAAATTTATTTTAAACTTCTTTCCCGAAATATTTTCAATCTCCTGCTCTATTTCTCCTATATGCCTGTGTCTTACGGTAGAATAAGCATAGAAATTATTATCAATGCTGGTAAAAAGATACTCATCCTTTAATTTCCTTCCGGCACCGCTGATTCCTGATTTTGAATCAATATATATATCAGCCACATTAATCCCGTTTTTCATAACCGGCGCAAGCCCCAGCAGGACGGAAGTTGGATAGCAGCCTGGATTTGTAACATATTTACTTGACTTTATCTTCTCTTTATTTATTTCAGGAAGACCGTATATAAAATCAGAAAGCTTATCTTTAATTATATGTTCTGATCCGTACCAGTATTTATAATCGTCAGGATTTTTTAACCTGAAATCCGATCCAAGATCTATGACTTTAAAATCATAATCACCGGATATCCCCTTTAAATATTCCATTGATTTAAGCGGCGGCAGGCACAGGAATATAATATCAATGTCTTTTAGATCGCTTTCTTTAGCCTGGCTGGTAAAAGTAAGTTTGGTATCTCCATTATCATTATATGATGGAAAAATCTCGCTTATAGTTAAATTTTTATAGGTCCTGGAAGTTACAAAACCAATATCAACATATTTATGCCTGCTCAGTATTTTAACCAGCTCAAGTCCCGTAAACCCGGATCCTCCCACAACTCCTGCTTTAATTATATTTTTCATATCCATACCTTTTAATTATTAATTTGCATATTATACATAATTAATGAATGTTATGCAATATAAAATTTTTAAAATTTTGATTTTTGTATTAACTGATTTTTTTTAGTTTTTTAAGTATCAGGTAGAAAATGGTAAATATAAAAACAGTTCCGCAGTATATAAATATGAGAATATCACCGAATCTGGAATAAAAAGTCTTTTCCGGTATAAGAAAAATGCTTCCATAGAGCACTACTTTACTTAACAGTTCGGATCTCGCTACCAGCTCCCCATCAGGAGAAATTATGGCCGATATTCCGGTATTGGCACAGTGAACCACATAGCAGCCATTTTCAATCGCTCTCACTTTTGAAAAAATTAGATGATGCCAGGGCGCTATGCTGTCATCCAGACTGGAGTTATCAGAAAGTACAAATATTGTTTCTGCGCCGTTATTTCTTATACCTCTTGCAATAGAGGGGATGGTTGACTCGTAACAGATATTTATACCCAGTTTGCCTTTTTCCGGATAATCGATAGGGATGTAATCATTGGCAGGGATCAAATTTACTATAGAGAAATCCAGAAATTTCAGGAATCTTAAAACTTTTGGATATGGCATGTACTGGCTGAATGGTACCGGGTGGGTTTCATCGTATCTTCCCACAATTTCCAGATCCGGATTGTAAAGCAATGCTGAATCATAATACCGGTTGAACTGTTCATCATGTGTATATTGGCCCATAAGCATATGCAGGCTTTCTACTTTTGTGATCTCTTTAGCCCAATTTTTAAAGGCTTCATTTTCGTCCATAAACCCCCACAGCATACTTTCAGGAAACACTACCAGTTCGGTATCTTCCTTAAAATAATTCTGGCTGCTGTAAGGTTCAGGTATTATTTCCACTCCTTTCCCGGAGTATTTATCCCCCAATAGTATATTTGGTTGCACTACTGCTAGTTTAATCTCACTGTAACCTTTTTCCTTTATAACCTGGTTTAGATTGTTATTTACACTGACAATGCCATAGATAGCAAAGACCACTAAAATAGATATGCTTATAATTAAATACTTGAATATAATTTTTTTGTTCTTTATGGAAAATACTATAGTTTCAAAAACGGCAGTATTAAACAGGATTATGATAAAGGATACCCCATAGATACCGGTAAATCTTGTAATCTGCATAAGCGGCAGGAAATTATGCTGACTGTATCCCAGGATACCGATAGTGAAAGCAAGAAGCGTTTGTGACCTAAAAAATTCCATTAGTATCCACACAGCCGGTATTAAAAACATTCTTAAATAAGGCTGATATATTTTTCTAAATATAAAATATATCGCGGTTCCATAAATTAAAAAGATAATACTTAAAAGAGGCGCTAAAAGTATCCAGATAAATTTTACCGGTAGAGCATTCATCCAGTAGGTTACACCTATAAAAAATCCAATACCGCATATAAAGCTAAATAAAAGAGCCTGTCTTAGATTTGAGTTATATATAACAAACAAAAATGGTATTAACGAAAACCAGGCAAAAAATCCGAGTTCTCTGAAACTCAGGAATAGAAACAGCGCCGAGAGCACCGAAAGTACTAATCTCTGATAGTTTTTCATAGATATTAGTCTCTATATTATTAATATCAGGAATTATACAGGATTAAATTAATTTAAATGAATAATATTTGTAAAGATTAATATTGGATTTTCTATTCATAACCCGGAAAGTAGTCTTTTGCTATACTGCTTTTCCCGATATTTAATTTTGATAAAATCCCTTCCACTATTTTTACCATAATCAAAGGACCCGAGATATAAAAAATTCGCTCCAGAAAATCCGGAACTTTATTTTTTATTATTTCTCCATTTATAAGCTGTGGTTCGATTATATAATGGACCACCGGCCATTTATATTTGTTTTCCATTTCATCAAGAATATCCTTAAAAATAATTTCTCCGGCTTTACAGCAATACAAAAGGATTATATCAAGCGATCTATTTTTGTTTATCAGATCCATCAAAATCGAGCGATAAGGCGTGATTCCAATTCCCCCCGCAATAAATATATACTTTGCTTTTAGATCCTTTATTATGAAATTCCCTCTTGAATTGAATGCTTCTATCGAGCTGCCTGCATTTAACTGCAGTAAAGCTTTTTTAAAGGAACTTCCTTTTTCGAAATCAAATTTTGAGGTTACTAAAATATTTTTTTCAAAAGGTGCGGAAGAAATAGTAAAATGTCTGATTTCTCCTCTATCATCCGGCTTCTGATGGGGTATTTTTAAAAATATGTGTTGTCCGGCTGTCCAGGTTACGGGATTTTCGGGTTCGAAAACGAAGGAATAAATAACTTTTGTCTCCTGAATTTTATTAATAAGAGTAACTTTCATGCTTTATTTTCCCGTACATAATAAATAACTTCTGTATTATCTTACATTAAAATTGAAAATTTTATTAGGTAGGCAATATTTAATTACAAAAAAATAGAGTTAATAATTCTGAAATATTATATCACGGTTAAATAAGTATTAACTCTATTAAATACCGTTTGCGTTTTAGAATACTACTTCCATATTATCCGTTATATTATAGTAGGCACTTTCTTCAATTCCGGTATCTCTCCATTCCTCAAATCTCTGGAACTGTTCTCCATCAGAAGGGAACCCTCCTCTGAATCTTCCCAGTAATAAAGTTCCAAGACTTAACACACCAGTTATGACCACCAGTACAGTTAAAATTATTGCCAGTATCTTTGCCCACCTTAATTTTTTAATACCAAAAATAATCCAGACTGCAACAGCGGCAGCCAGCAATCCTGCAGTTATATATGGTAAATAAAACAAAATTCTGAAAATAATAAAGAAGCCATTGGGTCTAAGAACCTGCTGAAACTGCTGCATAAAAAATCCATGCATATTATTCTCCTTTATAACATTTTATTTTTTATGCCTTATTATATAAAT
>DATBWS010000038.1:0-2009 GCA_036514675.1 Candidatus Hydromicrobium sp. | reverse complement strand
AAAATAAATGTGGATACTGACGGGAGACTGGCTATGACCGGTGCCATCAGAAAATATCTTTACGAGAATCCGGATGCATTTGATCCCAGAACCTATTTTGGAGCTGCCAGGGAAGCAGTATACCAGACGGTTAAGGGAAAGATGATTGATTTTGGAACTGCCGGTCATGCAGGGGATTATAAGCCAATGACACTGGAAGAGATAAGGGTGGTATATAAGTAGCATAAGTAAGACTTTTAAAAATATTTTAGTTTTATTTTTTAAATGAGAGGTGACTACAGGTTATTAAAAAATATTTGACAAATAATATTATACTGGTATTATTTTCAATGGAAAATTAATAAAATTTTAACCTGCATGTTGCAGTGCAGGTGGAAATAAAAGGTAAGGAAGCCTTCTTGAAACGGAGATGTTTTAGGAGGGTTTTTATTTTTGAGGAGATTAATAATATCCGGGCAGCGGATTAAATATAAATAAATAATATAGCCAGGATATAAATAATTAATAGGTTGAGATATAAAAAAATGAATAGATTGGATAGTATAAATAAACTAAAGAAAAATACACAGGAATATTTTTCCCGGTTCAGGATTCCGTCTGGTTGTGCCATATTTGGAGTGATGAATGAGGCCGGAGAAAGATTCAGCGGCCGAACGGCAATGGACGGGATTTCGGTTATGCATGAGAGATCCAATGGTCTGGGTGGAGGATTTGCGGCTTATGGTATCTATCCTCAGTTTGAAAATGATTGGGCATTCCATATCTTCTATGACGATATGGAGGCAAAGAGGCAGACTGAGGACGAGATAGCCAGAAGTTTCAAAATCTTGTTAAGTGAGGAAATTCCCACCGTAAAGATATCCCGTATTGCAAGTCCCCCCACGATATACAGGTATTTTTTGAAACTAAAAAGGAATTCTCACCCTGATAGAAAAAACAGCAGTAGTTCTAATAATGGTAACAATGCCGCTATTGAAGCCGAAGAGAACCTGATTGTGGATTTTGTTATGCATATAAACAGGGATATCAGAGGTGCATACATAATCTCCAGTGGAAAGAATATGGGAATTTTTAAGGGAGTAGGATTTCCGGAAGATATTGGCAGGTTTTTTAAAATAGATGAATATAAAGGTTACTTGTGGACTTCCCATGGACGGTTTCCAACCAATAGTGTGGGATGGTGGGGCGGAGCACATCCATTTGGGCTTCTTGACTGGTCTGTTGTACATAATGGAGAGATTTCATCATATGGGACCAATAAAAGGTTTGTGAGCGGCTTTGGATATGAGTGTACCCTTTCTACGGATACCGAAGTTATCACATATTTATTGGATCTTATAGTCCGAAAGCAGAAAATAGATATAGGGATGGTTCACCTGATTCTAGCCTCTCCGCTGTGGGAAGAGATAGAGAGGATGCCAGTGGATAAGAGGGAAATATTAAAAGCTTTGCGGATATCATATGGAAGCGCGCTTATTAATGGCCCTTTCAGCATAATAGTGGGAAAAGGTAATTTTATGTACGCGTTAAACGATAGAATAAAGTTAAGGCCCCTGGTTGCGGCAAGGAAGGGTGAATACCTCTTTGTCTCCAGCGAGGAGGCTCCAATCAGAAAGGTTTGTGCTTCTCCTGACCGTCTATGGCATCCGGATGGCGGTGAACCGGTTATGGGAGTAGTGAAGGAAGTAAAGAAAGAAGAAAAGAAAAGTATAAAAGAAAAAAAAATTGATAAAAAATTGGTGAAGCTGGGGTAGCTTTATTTAATAAAAATTAAGGTGATTAAAAATGGCTTTAGAATTAGGTCAATCTGAATTTGAAATAGAAAGAGATAAAAATAAATGTATATCCTGTGAGGTTTGCGTAAGGCAGTGTTCCAATGATGTTCACGAGTATGATAGTGACCAGGATACCATATATAGTGACAACATTAAATGTGTTGGATGCCATAGATGTGAAAGCCTGTGTCCTACCGGTGCATTAAAGATTAAGAATAGGGAGGCTCAGTTCCA
>DATBWS010000037.1:0-5240 GCA_036514675.1 Candidatus Hydromicrobium sp. | reverse complement strand
CTTTTATATTAAAAAATACTTTTAAAAAATATGACGTGAAAATTATAAAAGGTTGACATTTTTGTAAAAAATGTACTATAATTCCATTATACAATAATTAAAATTTTATAAAGTTTAGAAGCTTAGAAACTTTTCTCTAATTTGGACGCTTGGGAGGAGTGGAGCTAGTAGCGAAACCGACTAATAAGTTGGTTTTTGTTTTTTTCAGGTTAAAAGGGGAAGTGGCAATCCAACCCGCCAAAAGCAGGTTTTAAACTATAGAGATTTAAGAATAAAAGAAAATAAAATATGAGAAATAAACAACAGAAGCAAATCCAAGAAAGGAAGTGAAAAAGTAAGATGAGTTATTTAAAGAATAGCTTAAGACTAAAGATAACGGTATTTCTTCTTATTACCGCCCTTATTTTCTGGCTGATACCTTCAAATCTTATATTTGGTGAAGAAGGTGGCGGAGACGGAGGGACAGTTTTAGAAGGAGGCGAAGTAATCCCTCCAGAGGACATAACTCCACCAGTTATTACTCTTAATGAAAATAATCTGGTAACAGTAGTAGTGGGATCTGAATATACAGATGCAGGCGCAACTGCATCAGACGATGTCGATGGTGATATTACAGGCTCAATAGCAGTAAATAATCCTGTCGATATTTCTACTTTGGGTACTTATAGTGTTACCTACAATGTCAGCGACAATGCAGGAAATGCTGCAGCTGAAGTTATCAGAGTGGTAAATGTAGTTGAACAAATAGTAGAAGAGACACTAATTGTAAACCCAATAACAAATCCTGTTCTATCAACTGATAAAGCTGATTATGCACCGGAAGAAACAGTTATAATAACCGGTACAGGATTTCTGCCAAATGCAGTATATACGATTGTAGTAACAAGGCCTGATGGCTCTGTGGTTATTGGAGACGGTTCATTCGTACCTGGCTCGGATTCTGTACTTTCTGATGCATCCGGTAACTTTACCTACAATTACACCCTGGATGGTATTATGGGAACATATCAGGTTGATGCAAAAAATGAAGCAGGCAATACTGTTGCCAGTACGAGTTTTACCGATAGCTGGGAAGGGGATATATATGCTACCAAAGATGTTAGAAATTCATCTGGCGGCAATATCAGCGACGGCAATCATTTTACACTTAAACTCTGGAAGGCTAGCAGTGAATTTGGATCCTATTCATATGTAGGTTCAGATGATGTATGGGAAGGACATAATGCACACTGGAATGATATGGAGCCATATAGATGGTACAAAGTAACGGAAGATACGGAAAGCGGATATACCCTGCATTCGATTACTGAAAATCCTCAATACCTAAGCAGCAATTCTGATGACGATACATTCAATGTTGTAAACTACAAAGATCCCAGTGGTCCAAAAACATCACTTACCATAAGCAAGACTGCAACCGCTAGCGGTGAGGGTTATATAACATGGAGTATTGAGAAGTCTGTAGACCCTGATGATTTCGATCTTCTAATTGGTGAGACTTCTACTGCTCACTATACCGTAGTAGTAACACCGACTTATCATGAAACAGGTATGGTTGTCAGTGGAAATATACACATTCAGAATGACACTGGAGCACCTGGTGAAGATAAAACTGCATCTATAACCTATGTGAAGGATATGATTGAGTATAAGATTGGTAGCGGTTCCTGGACTGAATTAAAGACAGAAACCATAAGCGGACCATTTACAATTCCAACAGGAGGAAGCATTGACGTTCCATATAGCGTCTCATTCACTCCAGTTCCAGGGGCAACAGCTTATCGCAATACTGCACTTGTGGGTCTAGCTAACCATCCTGATGGTTTTCATGAGTTTCATTATACTATAGACTTTTCAATATCAGGTGGAACAGTTACGGAAGATGCCTTTGCAGATGTTACAGACTCACTTCAAGGTTATCTCGGAGAAGCATGGGTTGGAAATCCTGCTACTCAAACGTTCAGCTATAATAGGCAGGTTGGCCCTTACTTATCAGTCGGAGATTATACAGTAAATAATATCGCGATTGTTACCGGCAAAGACTCTGAAGATACCGATAGTGATTCTGAAAGTATAGATGTTCATGTAAGTGGTGGTTCCATAACTATCACAAAGACAAACCTTCAGGGAACTGATACAGCAAAGCTTTATCTGTGGAAGACTAATGGCGCTGCACCCGATACCCAGATCTCACCAGTTAAGATAGTTGGTAATGGGGTAACAACAGCAACCTGGTCAGGCCTTGCATATGATACTTATTATGTTAATGAAGACTTTGCCGGCATAACTACCAATGTATATACATATACAGTTTCAAATCCTGTGGCAAGTAACATTGTAGTTAACAGTTCTACCCCTGTAGCAAGGACAGTGGCAAACATCCCAATTCTTGGCACAGTTAACCTTACCAAGACCTTTGCTGGTGTTACTACAACAGTTAACTTCTATCTAAAGGACACCACTGGTCAATATTACCTGGCAAATGGAGCCCCGGCAGCAAATAAAGCTGCTGCTGCCAGATCAATTAGTGCTAATGGCCTAATACAATGGACTGGACTGCCAGTACCAAGGAACTACATAATTGAAGAAGATACAGTTCCTGGTTATGTGCTGGAAATAACTCCTTCTACATTTACAATAGATGCCAGCACACAAGATCAGACCGTAGCAGTTAGTGCAACAAATAGAGAGCTTGGTTCAATTGAAATATTTAAGACTGATCAAGTAACTGGTGATCCTCTTGAAGGCTCAACATTTGAGCTGTGGAAATTCTCATCTCCTGGAACACAAATTGACACTATTGTACTTGGTCCGGGTTCTGGTGGATATTATAAATGGGAGGATCTTGAATGGGGTCACTATCAGGTAATAGAGACCATTGCTCCTCCTGGATATCTACTGGCACCACCAGTCGATGTCTATATTGACCTGGAAAATGGTTTGCATCATGTTCTTAGGGAAGAAATAGCTGACCCCAGAATCCCCGGCAAAGTAACGGTTATAAAGACCGATCCTTCCGGTGCAACTCTGGATGGCGCTGGATTTACTATCTACTACAAGGACAGCGGTAATCCAGTAATGCCTGAAAGATTTACATCCGGAGGACTGGTTACCTTTGACGGTCTTGAATGGGGAACATATATCATATCTGAAACTACGGTTCCTTCCGGATTCACTAAAGCCGGAGATGTTGAAGTGACCATAGGGCTGGATAATGCAGAAGCAGGAGTTACTATTAATATTATCGATACAAAAACTCCTCCACCTCCACCTCCTCCTCCACCTCCTCCAACTATAACCACAGGTGGTGGGATACAGGTATTGGGTATTCAGGAACTTCCGTTTACCGGAATGGATCCTATTATCCCCATATCTGGTATTTCCTCAATATTTGCAGGTGGACTTATGGTGGTACTTTCAGCCATAAGAAAGAGATTTGGAAGGAAGTAGTATAAACTCAGTGATTAGATAGATTAAGTAGATATAGAAAGATAGCCCGGGTTTTTAATCTGGGCTATCTTGTTTTTGATATTCTTTAAAAAGAAAATTGGTGAAATTTCTATAAATCTCTAAGTAGTTGACATTTTTGTAATAAATGTACTATAATTCTTTTACACAATAATTAAAATTTTATAAAGTTTAGAAGCTTAGAAACTTTTCTCTAATTTGGACGCTTGAGGAAAGTGGAGCAAATAGCGAAACCGGCTGAGTGAGTCGGTTTTTATATTTTTACGGGTTAATTTTAAAAAGAGATTATTTGGAAGTAGGTCGATAAAGGATATGAAATATAAAAATTGTAAATGTAACTCTTTATTAGATGGGGCAGCAGAGGGAAAAATAAACTGGTCCGATGACCAGTTAAAAAGCCCTCCCTTTTATATTTTAAAAACTGTACTTACTGCCGTTACCATAATATATGCTTAAACTTATAATTGCCTTATATTAGAGTTTTGTAACATAACAATTATAGAATAATCATAGAATTATAATTAGCAAAAGGTACGTAATGATGATTTTGAAATATATTAAATAAAAAGTTTAATATTACATGTTTCCTAAGCCGGACGCCTGAAGGAAATAAAAAAAACTATTCAACCGGCAAAAATAGCCGGTTTTTTTAACTATAAAAATAAAGAAAGAAAAATGAAACATAAAACAATAAAGGTGAAAATCAAGAAAGGAAGTGAAAAGGTAAGATGAGTTATTTAAGAAACAACTTAAAGCTGAAGATAACAGTATTCTTGCTTGTTACTGCTCTTATTTTTTGGCTGATACCTTCAAGCCTCATATTTGGTGAAGGAGAGGGCGGAGACGGAGGAACTGTTATAGAACCTGTTGGCGGTACCGAAGGCGGAGGCGAGGTAACCCCACCGGAGGACACAATCGCACCGGTTATTACCCTTAACGGGGATAACCCGGCAGTAGTAGAAGTGGGAGCTGAATATCTGGATGCCGGCGCAACTGCAATCGATGATATCAATGATGACATTACAGCTTCGATAGTAGTGAATAATCCAGTGGATACTTCAGCTGTAGGTGAATACAGCGTTACCTACAATGTCAGTGATGCAGCGGGCAATGCTGCAGCCGAAGTTGTAAGAACTGTAAGCGTAGTTGAGGCAGCAATAGTAGAGCCTCCAATAGAGGAACCCCCATTCGGGGATCCGGTGACAAGTCCTGTTCTATCTACCGATAAGGGTGATTATGCCCCGGAAGAAACTGTCGTAATAACCGGTACAGGATTCCTGCCAAATGCAGTATACACGATTATAGTTACAAGGCCCGATGGATCTGTAGTTATCGGCGACGGTTCATTTGTACCTGGTTCCGACTCGGTTCTTTCCGACGCGTCAGGTAACTTCACCTACAACTACATCCTGGATGGGGTTTTTGGAGCCTATCAGGTCAGTGCAGTTGATGTTGATGGCAATACTGTTGCCAGCACAAGCTTTACTGATACCTGGTTTGGTGAAATCTGGGCTTATAAAGACGTAAGAGATTCTTTAGGTGGGGATATCAGCGATAGTAATCATTTTACGGTTAAACTCTGGAAGAGTAGCAGCGAAAATGGATCTTATTCATATGTAGGTTCCGATGAGGTATGGGAAGGCAATAGTGCATACTGGGGTGGTTTGCAACCAGAAAGATGGTATAAGGTTACAGAGGATGCAGAAAGTGGTTATACTTTACATTCTATTACGGATCCACAGTACCTGAGTAGTAATACTGATGACGATACC
>DATBWS010000036.1:0-2206 GCA_036514675.1 Candidatus Hydromicrobium sp. | reverse complement strand
AAGATGCATTTACTGCTTTGAAACGGATTTGCCCTCCAATCCAAATAAATATATGACTGTAAAGATTCTTGATGATTCCCTCGCAGCTGCAGAAGAAATAATAAAGGAAAAATCCGGCAAAATAGATTCGGTTGAATTATTTGGAGGAGAACCCCTTCTCTTAAAGAATAAACCATTTGTAGAAAAAATTCTCAAATTTGCCAAAAAAAAAGATGCCCCAATAACTATCATCACCAATGGGGTATCCGCTAAAGAATTCATAGAGATATTATCACCCATGAGAGATAAGATAGAGATGCTCCAGATAACCATAGATGGGCCCCGGGAAATTCACGATAAGCGCCGGAAGTATCCTTCTGGTAAAGGTAGTTTTGATCAGATATCAAAAAATATAGATCTACTCCTTAAAAATAAAATACATACCAATGTAAGGATAAATATCGATAACACCAATATAGAATATATACCGGATCTTTATGAATATATTTCTGCCAAAAACTGGATACAGGACCCTGATTTCAGTATAAGACTGGCACTTGTTACGGATCACACTTTACTGGATTATAATAATATAGTAATCCCCGAAGAGAAACTGCTGGAAAAGTTGATCCGCGTATATGATGAATATCCCGTACTGGAAGAACTGTTTGGTTTTTATCTATTCAAACCGCTGCGGCATATTCTGGATATTTTGAATGGGGCACCTAATGTCTCTCCCAAATTTTTCAACTGTGAGAGCAATTTACTGGAACTAAATGTCTTTTGCCCTGATGGGTACATATATGCCTGTGGAGAATCCATAGGTAAACCTGATCTGGCTATCGGTAAATTCAGTCCTAAAGTTGAGTTTTATCCTGATAAAAAAACATTATGGACCGAAAGGACCATACTAAACATAAAAAAATGCAGGACCTGCCGTTTTGCTCCTATTTGCGGCGGAGGATGCGCTTTTTCTTCAATCCTTATATATAAAGACAACTGCAGACCCATATGCGAGAGATATCAGGAAGTCCTGGATACGTTTCTGAAGTTGAGAGGCGAAAAGATTCTGAAAAAATACATGGATAAATCTTGAGACTCCCTACCCCGGACTATTAATCTTATTTCCGTATCCAGGAGAAATCAAAAGATCATCTATCAAACTTATCTTTTATTAAACTTATAATCCTGTTATTTGATTCCAGCGATGTTCTTTGCAGCCTTCAATGTATTTTTTAAAAGCATCGCAATGGTCATGGGCCCTACACCGCCAGGCACAGGTGATATGTAGCTTGCTTTTGGTTCCACTCTTAAAAAATCTACATCGCCAATCAAAGTGGCACCTTTGGTTTCAAAATCGTTTTTCCTCCACTCAAGTAATTCCTGATTGGCTTTATCGCTGGTTATCCTGTTGATGCCTACGTCTATGACCACGACTCCCTCTTTGACCATATCACCTTTGATCAGATATGGCACACCTGTTGCTACTATAAGAATATCAGCATCTGTGGTATGCATTTTTAAGTCTCTGGTCTCTATATGGCATATTGAAACCGTGGCCCATTCATTTAAAAGAAGCAGGCTTACAGGTTTTCCGACTATCTCGCTGTGTCCCACAACTGTTGCATTCTTACCTTTTATCGTAATGTTTTCCCTTTTCAACATTTCTATTATACCGGAGGGAGTTGCCGGTACCAGACACTCCTGCTGCGCAACCAGCCTGCCCATATTTACAGGATGGAATCCATCCACATCCTTATCAGGATATATTGCTTCCAGCACCTTTGCCTTGTCTATTTGCTGGGGCAGCGGCAGCTGTACGAGGATACCATGAACGTCTTCCCTTTTATTCAACTTTTCAAGTTCTCTCAAAACATCATCGGTCGATACGCTTTCCTCCATCTTTATTGTTTCGGATTTAAAGCCTACCTCGTCGCATCCTTTCTGCTTGCTTCCCACATATACTTTCGAAGCCGGATTTTCACCTACCAGTATGACTGAAAGGCCAGGCACGAAACCTCTGGTTTCTTTTAACTCTTTTACTTCCCTTGTTATCTCATTTTTAATATCCTGCGATATTTTGTTTCCGTCGATTAATTTAGCTATTTTAATCACTCCTTTATATAAAATTTAAAATTTATATTTCATTAAAATTTAGTTTAATCACAAGAACTAAATCTTATACTTATGAAATCCCCTCTTTGTTTAGAACAATCCTACAATATTG
>DATBWS010000035.1:0-2619 GCA_036514675.1 Candidatus Hydromicrobium sp. | reverse complement strand
TATAAAGACGTGAACAAGGTAGTTGATGTGGCTCATTTTGCCGGAATTTCAAAAAAAGCAATAAGGCTGAGACCCCTTGGTGTACTAAAGGGTTAATTAATACCCGGAAGCTGCTTAAGACAATATATAAATCCAATAATGTATCTTAATATTCCTATCCTTTTCCTGCAGAAAGTTTATTTTTATTATAATAATATTTTAATATTGAACCTTTTTTTTAATCTAAAATATAATTATAATGTAGTCAAGTTGAAAATACATATATTGTATATACTTTAAAATCAGTAAAAATACAGTTATTTTGCAATTGTTTCTGAACTTTAGATTTCATATCGGATTAGAAATGGAAAGAGTTGTTTTTTTTAATACAAAGGGCGGGACCGGAAAGACAACTATATGTTATAACTATGGTTGGTATCTGGCCGAGAAAAAGGATAAGAAAGTTCTTTTTATGGATTTTGATCCCCAGACTAATCTGGTTCAGGCTTTTGGTAAAGAATCGAATGACAGCAAGACGAATCTTGATAACCTTATGATTGATTATTTAAAAGGAAGAGATATAAATTTTAAGGATTATGTTATAAAAATTACAGAAAATATCGATCTACTGCCATCTTCGAATAATATTTCGCTTATTGAAGAATACCTGACGGATTATCTAATAAACAAAACTTTAAGCGAAAAAAAAATTTATAAAGCATCTTACAGAAATATAATAATAAAAGATATATTTGAAGAAAATATCAGTAAGGGTGATTATGATTATGTAGTCATAGATTCACAGCCCAATTTTTCTCTTCTTTCAACCACATCAATAATTTATGCGCGGAAAGTGATTGTGGTAATAAAACCGGAATTATTTTCGTTTCTTGATATTGACTATCTTACAAGGATAATTAAAAATCTGGAAAGAAAATATAATATTAGAATAAAGGTTGCCGGAATTGTAATTAATGCCTTTGAAAAAAGAAAAAAAATTCCGGAGCTTGTAATAGATATTCTTCAGGAAACGTATGGTCACAGGTTAACCATATTTAACCAGAAGATAAGATATCTGGTGCATTATCAGGAATCTATATTGTCAAAAAAAGAACCGGTTTTTACAGCATTTCCGGGTACAGAAGCATCAGCGGATATTATAGAATTATTTTCCCAGATTGAAGAGACGGTAAGCAGTTTAGGTTAATCATTATATAAAAAATTATTAATTTATTACACGAGGAGGTAAATATGGTTTTCTCAGGCAGAAATTTAGATGAACGGGAAATTTCCGGCAAGGAAGAATCCAGAACATTACTGACCATTGTAGGAAATAAGGCAAAAATAGAAGGAAAATTGGATGTTTCTCAATCCATAGAGATAGGATGTGAAGTTGTAGGTGAATTAATTGTTGATGGCCAGATGGTGATTCAGAAAGAGGGAGCTGTCAGCGCTGATGTTACAACTATTGATGCTAAAATAATAGGAAAGTTTGAGGGGAATTTAAAGGGTACCGGTAAGGTTGAAATTACAGAGACAGGAGTAGTAGATGGCAATATAAAAACAGACTCGCTGATTATAAATGAAGGAGGAATTTTCAGCGGCAAAGTTACCAGAATAACGCAGATTGAAGAGAAGGGTAAAAAAAAGTTCAAAATAAAAGAAAAAGAAGAAGAAAAAGTAAGTGTTAAAACTGAAAAAAAAGTAAAGGAAGGAAAAATAGAAGAGTTCCGGCTGGGTGATATAGATGATAGCCTGAGGCTATGAATTTGAATCAGCAGATTTCCGTTTTTAAAATAAATTTTATATAAATATAGTTTTTATGTTTTAAATCTTGAAAAGATTGGGATTTTTAATATTCTGATATTTTCCGGGGTGTTATCTTAACATTAGAGAGTTTCTCGTTAACTCTTATCTTAAATATTTTCTTATTATCTACAATAATGTTCCTACCCTTGAGTAAGCCTCCATCGTTTGTGATAAGGGAAGTGTCTCTGTGAATTATATTGCCAACTAATTTTCCGGTAGGAGCAATCTTAACTTCTCCCAGTGAAATTATATTACCGGTAAAACTTCCTTCTATTATTGTGCTTTTAGTTTTGATGTTTGCTATTACTTTCCCCCTTTTTCCGATTACCAGTTCTTTTTTTGATATAATCTCCCCTGTTACCCTGCCTTCTATTTGAATAGAGCGGGGAGAATAAATCCTGCCCTCTATGCTGGTTCCTGGTGCAATGATGTTATTATTATTTTTATTTTTATTCTTATTGGTTTTTTCCCAAAACATCTTTTTTCCCTTATCAGATATTTTACTGATTGAGGCTATTAGATCCCGACTCGCTCCGGCTTTTTATAATTCATAAATAATATTTAATCATAGTACTGTATAAATATTTATATAATAATAATTATATATTTTTTATGGTAAAAAGCTATATGAATATTATAAAAAAATAAGGAATTAAAGCATTTTAAGTATCCAATTTATTGGAAATTTGTTTTAAAAAGATTTGCTTTTTTTATCTTCATCAGTTCACTGCAGGCTTATGTCACAAATAGCAAAAAAGGATTTTATCCTTGTGGAGATCATAAGGGTGGTTATTCCAGCGGAAATTATTATGCTGTCCGGTTCAGGACTTA
>DATBWS010000034.1:0-2431 GCA_036514675.1 Candidatus Hydromicrobium sp. | reverse complement strand
CACGATGTTTGCCGGAGGACTTATGGTCGTACTTTCAGCTATAAGAAAGAGATTCGGAAGGAAGTAGCATAGATATAGTGGTTAAGAGTATCAAGTAGATATAGAACGATAGCCCGGGTTTTTAATCCGGGCTATCTTCTTTTGAATATACAATACCTGTAAGGTAAGTCTATTCGAATTGGAAGGTTTCTTTTAAAAGAAAATTGTTGAAATTTCCATAAAACTTCTGTATATATGGCATTTTTATAAAAAATGTCATATAATTCCCTTACACAAATATAATAGTTGTATAAAATTCATAGAAAGATTAATTTATAGTAGTAAAAATTAGATAACATTTTTTAAAAGTTTAGAAGCTTAGAAACTTTTCTCTAATTTGGACGCTTGAGAGAAGCGGAGCGAGTAGCGAAACCGACTAAAGAGGTCGGTTTTTATTTTTTACGGGTTAATTTTAAACAGCAGATTATACAGAGCAAAGTATACATAGTGAGATTATTTAAGAATATGAAATATAAAATTTAAAAATGTAAGCTTTTATCAGCCGGAAACCGGAGAAGGTAAAGACAATTTGACCGGCCGGAAGAGCCGGTTCTTATTAATGAGATTATAAAAAAATTATAAGGAGGTATATATATAAAAAAATAGATTGGAATAATTTATCAAAATTTTTAAAAAAAGGAGAATAAGAAATGAAAAGGAAAAAAATTGCAATACTTGGAGTGCTGATCGTTATAGTCAGCATGGTTATGCTCCTGTTGCCGCTGAATGCACTTTTTGCAAGACCTTTAGGTTGTATTACTTGTATCAAGGAGGATCCTGCCGGAAATCTGCTGGCAGGAACAGGCTTTACCCTGTATCACAGTAGTGGAAACCAGGCAGTTCCCGAAGGGTTTACAGATGACAGCGGAATGATTACATTCTGTGGTCTGCCTGATGATACATACACAGTACGTGAAACCACTGCTCCGGCTGGATTTGGAACTGCTCCGGACCAGACTGCAACCTTAAATTCGGAAAACCTTAGAGTTACATTAAATTTTGTTGATGATCCGATAACCAGAAACACAGGGGGCAGAACAACGACAACCACAGGCGGCGGCGAAACACCTCCACCAGCAGAAATTACGGTATTGGGTGTAACCGAAGAACTGCCCTTTACCGGTCAGAGTATGATACTCTACATTATAGGAGCTGTAATGCTGGCACTTGCCGGCGGGCTGACATTCGTTCTTAGAGCAGTAAAGAGTAAGGCATAATTAAAGATTAAGGTATTGATTATATAAGAAAATAAAATAGAGCACTTTACTTATAGTAAAGTGCTCTATAATTATGATAAAGTATTCTATAAAGAATATTATTAAAAATAGTTATTAATAAAGTATTCTACTAGAGAGTGATATATGGAAGAAGAAAAAGAATCAAAGTCTAAAAAAACAAAGCTCCTTACAATTTTAATATTTATTCTGGCAGGTGCAGGTGTAATTCTTATAACCTTTTCGTTACTTTTCGGTTTTGGAATCCTGGGGAATAAGAAAATTGCCTCGTCTTCCGGAGAAAGTGAAGCAGAAGAAGCTGCAGGGGACAATAACGAGTCACCGGATATTGTTTCTATGACCGTAGATGAAGCTTACGAGGTTTATAATAGTGGCGGAGATTATATATTTCTGGACGTGAGAAGCGAAGATGAATATAACAGCGGCCATATTGAAGGAGCAGTATTTATACCTGTTTCGGAGCTTGAGGGAAGACTTGCTGAACTACCTAAAGATAAGCCTATAATTGCTTATTGTAATGGTTCGACTTGTGGGAGAAGCGAACGGGCCGTAGAGATTTTATTGGAAAATGGATTCAGTGAAGTTTACAATATGGCAGGGGAAGGCATCATTGAATGGGAAGAAAAAGGTTATCCTTACGAACAAACAGAAGAAGGGACTTCAACAACTGAAGATACGATTGTGGCCACTCTTATTTCGGTCGAGGAAGTTTACGAGATAATAACAAACAACGAGGATTATTTTATTCTTGATGTAAGAAACCAGGATGAATACGATGAAGCCCATATAGAAGGTGTAGTTCTGATACCTGTGGATACTCTGGAAAGCCGATTGAGTGAATTGCCCGAAGATAAACCTATTATCGTTTATTGCAAAACCGGAGGCAGAAGCGCCGCAGCAGCTGAAATTCTGGTTGAAAACGGTTTTACTGAAGTGTATGACATGGACGGCGGTATCACTGAATGGATAGACAAAGGCTATCCTACCGTTAACGAAGAATAGTCATTGCATACCGGGACTTGAACATATATAATACAAAATCACAAAATTAAATTAAAAGTTTACATAATTAAAAATGAATAAAGAAAAAATTTCAAAATCTAAAAAAATAAGGATAATAAAAATAATTATATTTGTCGTTGCCGGTGTTGGTATGG
>DATBWS010000033.1:0-5164 GCA_036514675.1 Candidatus Hydromicrobium sp. | reverse complement strand
CACTGGGCCGGCAGTTATTTCCAGTTCACATTTTCTGCCAGGATAAGCAGCGAATCCTGATATAGTTACCACTTTCTGCTCTGAAGGGTTTATTGATTCAATAGTGTACTCTTTTTCTTCAGAAATATTATCCTCGGTCATATATTTCATAACCACTCTTACATCATTTTCTATAACATTCCCCTGATTCTGTATAGTGATAGCGGCAGTGATTTCAGAACCATTAGCCAATATCAAATAATCGCCCTGCTCATTTTGGACCGGGGGATTAAATTTTATGCTATCGTCAACAACCGCCACACCTCTCCTCTCCTGCAGTTCGGTTATAGCTTTAATCTCTGAAATAAATCCCATAACATTCTGGGTATTGGTCAGGTTTTTATCTTTAAGAATTACCGAATCAATTATGGTCAGGTTATTTATTCCCAGTTTCTCTCCTGACTCTTTTAGCTTATCCTGAAAATATAAATATATTTCATCGCTCATAAACATATACAAAAAAGTATTTGTTATTTGAGTAGTGGATATATCCACATCCAGATCCTGTAATGCATTAAATAAAGCCGGCCTAAAATCCTCGTAAGCTTTATTTCTGGTTTCAAAAACCAATTCCAGATATCCCTGTACCACTTCAAAAAATTCAGGGGGATTTAATCCTGTGCTATTTTCTAAAATTACCTTGCTCTCCTCTATTATCTCCAGAAGTTCGCTATCCAGATCTTCACGGGATAATTCCTTGGCTCTATCCATAGTATTAAAGAATTTATAGGAAACCTTATTGGATTGCTGGACCAGGACCGAGACAGAGTTTACATAATCGGAAATCGTCATTCTTTCCGCATCAGTCAATTCTTTTCTCCCGGCCTCGCAACTCCACAAACCAGAAAGCCAGCTTACAATCACAACGGCAATTATAATCATTATTATCAAAGTTATGATTGTTTCTCTTCTGCCTCTTCTTTCCAAGAATATCCTTTCCGGTTAATAAAAATAAAGATTTTTAACTGTTTGCATAGACTAAAACACATTATACAAATGAATATTGGAAAACTCAATTTATACGCTAAATTTAAACAGTGCAACATCTCCGTCTTTCATTATATAATCTTTTCCCTCGCGGCGGACCAGCCCTTTTTCTTTTGCGGCTGTATATGAACCAATATCTACAAGAGTATCATAATCTATAACTTCAACACATATAAAACCTTTTTGAAAGTCAGTATGGATTTTGCCTGCAGCGTCCGGCGCTTTGGTTCCTTTTCTGATGGTCCATGCTCTAACTTCCGGAGGTTTTATGGTTAAAAAACTTATGAGCCCAAGCAGCCTGTAGCATGCTTTTATTAATCTATCCATACCGGACACAGGAATACCAAGACCAGTCATGAATATTTCCCTTTCTCCGGGGTCCAGCTGTATTATTTCTTCCTCAATTTTGGCACTTACCACTATTACTTCTGATTTTTCCTTTGAAGCATATTGCAGGAGCTCTTTTACAGCAGACACATCTTCTATTTTCTTTCCCAGATCGGCTTCATCTACATTTGCGGCATATATAACCGGCTTTCCGGAGAGTAAAAAAAGCTGATCCGCAATTATTCTTTCTTCGTCACTCAATTTCATATTCCTCAGGGGAACTCCCTTTTCCAGTTCTTCTTTTACTCTTCCCAGAAATTCATATTCAGTTATATATTTTTTATCGCCGCTTTTTGCCATCTTTTGTGCTTTATCAATCCTTTTTTCTATGCTTTCGATGTCCGCAAGAATTAGTTCCAGATTCACTATATCAACATCTCTTACAGGCTCTATGCCGGGATATGCGTGCGATACATTTTCATCTCTAAAGCACCTTACAACATGAACTATAGCATCCACCTCGCGAATGTAAGACAGGAATTTATTTCCCAGACCTTCACCTTTACTGGCACCTTTTACCAGTCCTGCTATGTCTACAAACTCAATAGTAGTGGGGATAACCTTCTCCGGCTTGACTATTCTGTCTAATTCTTCCAGTCTGCTGTCCGGAACCGGCGCCGTGGCAATGTTAGGCTCTACGGTACAAAAGGGATAATTCGAAGCTTCCGCACAGGCGGCAGTTATAGCATTAAACAGTGTGCTTTTACCGACGTTGGGAAGACCTATTAATCCTAATTTAATTATTAAGCTCCTACTTTAATTTTCCGGATAATGATTTTCTTTATATCCGGATAATAATTTATTTATAATTGTCTATTCTTAACTTTTTTCAAGCAGTTTTTTTATTTCCTTTAGTTCTCGCAGCATGTCCTCAAAAACCGAAACCTTCTCTACCGGCAGGCCTCCCTCTTTTAATTCTCCAGGTCTTCCTGCAAGGTAAGTTGAATCCTTAACCTTTTTTATAATCGTATCCCTTACTTCTTCAAGCTCTTTTATCCCGCTTATTTTAAGTTCCGCTCTTTCTCCCTGCTTTCCGGAAGCGCCTGCGGTTTGCACGTGAATTGTACCGATATTGTAGTATCTCTGCATGGGGCCCTGGGTTATATCTACATTGGTTATCTTGGAATACGGAACAGTAACCTGTTTTTTCCATACCACTCCGCACCTCATCTTGACTCCTTCATCATCTATATAATATTCCAGAGCATTAAAGGCAGCCGGAATCCATATAATTACGAAAATCATTATTATGATCCAGCCAAAAATTGAAATCCCAACAATCCATAAACTTACAGCTGCCGTTATAGCCGCTAAAAATAATATTCCCAGAATGAGAGAAAACGCCCAGGTCATAATCCAAAGTGTTTTCAGTTCCTTTTCCGGTTTTAGTTTAATTACATCCATTGTAGCTCCTCTGTTATGATTTTTTGGTTTAACTTATGTTTTAATCTCCTATAATTAATTTTAGAGATAATCTCCGATAATCAATCTGTAATAATTAATTTTTAATATTTTAATTACTGCTGATTCAAACTCCATATTTTCATATTTTCTCTTTTCTGACCAGCGCCTTCAGATTTCTCGGTATCTTGCCGATATATCCATCTAAACCCATGAGATTTATTTTCTTTACAATTGATGACGGCAGCCTGTCAGGCGGGAGTTCCTCGAGCAGATATTCGGTCTCTTCAGCTGAAAATTCTCCGATATCTTCAATCCACGAAGTAAATGGCCGGTTATATGGGCATACAATCTGGCACCTTATGCAGCCAATCAGGCAACTGTGAAATTCCGGTTTAATCCATGCCGGAAAATCCCCGTCTCCCTCGTTTAAAAAAGTCAAACATTTTTCCGCATGAAGTAGAAAACGACGAGCGGTAATAGCGCCGGTAGGGCAATTTTTTAGACAAGCCCGGCAGTCGGAACATTTTTCTAATTCTCTTTCCTCATACCAGCTCTCATCACTACAGCTAACATTTGAGAAAAAACTGGCTAACTGATAAAAACTTCCCAGGTCTTCAATATAAGAAATATTATTTTTCCCATACTTGCTTATACCGCTGCGAACTGCCAGAAGCTTCTCGGGTAATATAGCATCGTCAACCATATACCCCGTACCGGACATATACCGGTTCAGAAGTGCTGCCGCTTCCTGGTTTATTTTATTACTATTCACGTAGGTAGGTGGAATCAAAACCGGAAGGTGCTTATTTTTAATATTAAAGTATATGCGATGCTGGGGTCGGGGTACCGCTACTATTATTACGGACTCGGGCTTAAAGGAACTTTCTGCTTTATTAAATGTAAAACTGCTCAGATGTGATTCATATAATGTCTTATCGATATATTCTTTTTCATACAAATCCTCTAATTCTCTTCTCAGCTCTTCTAACCTGCTAAAAGAAATAATTCCGGCTCTGTAATTATATTTCCTTAAAAAGTTATTTAAATTTTCGATCAAAAGAATATCTTCCTACTATTAAAATTTAATAAAATTACAAATACCTCTACTGAAAAAATATTAATATAAAAATTGGTGGAGATGAGCGGAGTTGAACCGCCGACCTCTTGTCTGCCAGACAAGCGTTCTCCCACTGAACTACATCCCCACTACCGTCCTTTCAAGTCCCTGAAAACATGCACTTGTGGCATGTTTTCAATAGTTTAACTTCACAAATTCCACCATATTTATCAAATTTACTGGTGGGCGAAGGGGGACTTGAACCCCCATGTCCTTGCGAACACTAGGTCCTGAACCTAGCGCGTCTACCGATTCCGCCATTCGCCCAGCGCGGGGTAATTTCTCCAATATTTTCTGCTACTAAGCTATTAAAATTATAATGTATATAAACATCCAGCTTAGTAGTTTCGGTCATTCTACCCTCAGAATTTATTTCTATTCTATCTATAAATTTTGATATTATTCTTTTCCAATCAATATCATCTAACTTGCTTATACCTAATTTTATACTGCTTAAAAGGCTCTTTAAACTATTAATCCTCTTGTCTCTTAGTTTCTCCAGTTTTTCTTTATTCCTTAATTCAAATATTACGCTATCAATTACTTTTAACTCTCTTTCTTTTTCCTTCAATTTGTCTGCAATACCTTTTTTTCTAATTGATTCAGGGATATCCTTGTTTAAATATAATTCTAAGAGCCCGTCAATATCCTTGTTGATTTTATCCTTTTTATTTTCAAATTCAATAGCCTTAAAGTCATTATTAAGACTTTTTTTATTTTTATTTAATATATACTTTTTGATATTATCAGGGTTCAGGAGAAAATATTTTATATCATTTTTAATTAAATCCTCTATCAGTTCCTTCCTAACTGCTGCACTACTACACGGACTGCTAGTTACTTCTTTCTTCTTACCTAAATCACCATAGTAAAATACAATACCTTTTCTTGTAGAATATCTGCCTCCACAATAAGGATATTTGCATTTATGACAGAATAATCTACCGGTTAAAATATACATTGTTTTTACTCTATCATTATAATCACTCCTATTAGCTGTTAATTGCTTTTTTGCTTTCAGAAATATTCTTTTAGAGATTATTGGTTCTTTTTTAATGTTAACCGGTTTTACAAAATCAAACTTACTATTTTGCGCATAAATATACTCATCCTTATAGTAAAGATCACTCGAAACAATACTTTTTACATTGTTTCTTGTCCATTTATTTTCATATATTCTATTATATTTTATAGATCTTAAAACTCTTCCTAGTTCTTTAAGCCGTGTTG
>DATBWS010000032.1:0-7712 GCA_036514675.1 Candidatus Hydromicrobium sp. | reverse complement strand
TTCCTATTTCTTTCATCGTTTTATCTACTATTATATTTATTGCTTCTTTTTTACCGTGTTTATTCAACATATCACTGACATCTATTATATCCCCGAAAATCAATCTTATCTTTGGAAAGAACATTCTCCTATGAGGTTTCTGTATTATTTTATTTGCACCGCTTATAGCTACAGGCAAAATGGGGGCACTCGAGACAGCCGCTATGAATCCTATACCTTTCTTTCCTTCTCTCAAGACACCATCTGTGGACCTTGTACCTTCCGGGAATAAACCAAGAGCATTTCCTTCATTCAAAACTTCAAATGCAGTGTGGAATGCTTTCCTGTCAAAAGTCTGACGGTTAACAGGGAAAGCATTTAAAAAAGTTATTAAAGAGCCCAGAATTTTAATGCTGTATAATTCTTTTTTTGCCATAAAATAAATGCACCGGGGGATAAATGATCCAATTATTACTGCATCTACATAACTTATATGGTTTGAGCATATTAATAATTTGCCTTTTCGTGGTACTTTATATAAATCTATCGTCTCCACTCTAAATAGCACTTTAAATATTGCTTTTATAATAAATTGTAAGATTTTGCGCAAAACTAAATAGGATTTGCTATGTCTTGTATCTAACATTTATTTTTTTTAAATATAATTTTTTAATTTTACTTACGACTTCTCCCGCTGACATTCCAGATGTATCAATCTTGATTCCGTTCTCCGGTATTATCAGTGGACTGTCTTTCCTGCTGCTATCAATCCTATCCCGGCTTGCGATTTCCTTTTTGATCAGATCTCTCTTCAAAAACTGTCCTTTGCCCCTAAGCTGCAGATCCCTTCTCTTTACTCTCTCGCTTAAGCTTGCAGTCAGATATATTTTCAATGTTGCATCTGGACATACGATACTTCCAGTATCCCTGCCTTCAATAATGGCATTACCGCCCTCTATAAATTTTTTCTGGAGATCCACCAGATACCTTCTCACTCCGGATAATTTAGAAACAATAGAAACTGCGGCTCCTACTTCCCTGCTTCTAATTTCATTGGTAACATCTTTTCCGTTTAATCGTATTGCGGTATATTTGTTTTCATCTACTGATTTACTATCCAGTTCAAGATATGTATTTCTGGCTAATTTTAATATAGATTCCTCATCTCTGTAATCTATTTTATTTTGCAGTGCGAGCAATGTAATTGCTCTATACATGGCCCCTGTATCAATATATTTTAAATTCAATTCCTTAGCTAAAATTTTGGCCACCGTACTTTTACCACTCCCTGCAGGCCCATCTATTGTAATAATATTTTCAGGCATTATTTAATCAATATATAATAATATTTTGTAATATTATTTTGATATTTCATTACTCTCTTTTAATTTACTGTGCCAGAATTTTCTTTAGATTATATATAAAACCTGGAAATGAGGTGTTAATACAATCGGAATCAAGGACGGTTACATTTCCTGTTGACAGCAAAGCCAGTATTGAAAGAGACATAGCAACTCTATGATCGCCAAAGCTTTCTACTGTTCCTTCACCTGCCTGGAAATTGACATTTCCCTCTATTACCATGCCATCTTCTTTTTCCTCTATATCTACCCCTAATTTTTTAAACTGGCTTACAATAGATCTTATTCTGTCACTTTCTTTATATCTTAACTCCCCGGCACCTCTGATCACCGTTTTACCCCTGGCGATAGCTGCAGCCACGCATAGTATTGGTATCTCATCAATTATACTGGGGATTTTTTCTTTTTCTATTTCTATAGAATTTAATTTACTGGAAAAAGTTTCAATATCCACAACCGGTTCATTATTTATAATTCTCCGGTTTTTAATAACTACTTTACCACCCATTTTATTAAGAATTTCTATAAAATAACTTCTGATAGGATTCATACCAATGTCCTTCATTATAGTATGGGAATCTTTCAAAATAAGAGTAGCAACAATAAAGAAAGCTGCTGAAGAAATATCCCCGGGTACATAGATTTTTCTAGCAGTTAATTTTTTACCCGGTTTTAATTTTATATATCTACCGTCATAAGTAATATCAGCCCCAAAATACTGCAGCATACGTTCCGTATGGTCTCTCGAAACCTGGGGCTGCATTATTTCAGTAGCACCTTTTGCATTAAGTGCTGCCATAAGGATACAGGATTTCACCTGTGCGCTTGATACTTTGAGTTCAATTTTTTTTCCTTCTAAATTGGGATTTCCGAATATTACTATGGGAGCTTTTGAATTATTTTCCCTCCCATTGATTTTTGCACCCATTTCCCGTAGTGGCTCTATTATTCTTTCCATAGGCCTGCTATTTATGGATCTGTCACCACTTAAAATCGACATAAAATTAGTTGCGGATAACACACCACTCATTATTCTGATTGTGGTTCCGGAATTTCCAACATCCAGTATTTCGTCGGGTTCCTTTAAGTTTTTAATTCCCCTGCCATATACTATTAAATTTCCATTTATTTTTTCAATTTTTACACCTATTTTATTTAGAATATCTACGGTTTTTATGCAGTCCTGACAGAACAAAAAATTTTCTATTATTACATTATCATTAACCAATGAAGATATGATTGCACTACGGTGAGAAATTGACTTATCGCCAGGAATATTTAATTCCCCTTTTATACTTTTTGCTCCATGTATTTCCATTTTTACTCACTTAACACTTTTTTTACACTTACCTCATAACCGGCTTTTTCAATTGCTTCCTTTGTAATTTTACCGGCATCTTCACCTTGAACCAGTACTTTAAGGATCCCTCCGCCGCTGAATTCTGTTGAATGAAAAATGGATATATCCTCAATATTTATTCCATGGTAGCTTATAGCCAGTGTGATTTCACTTAATACGCCTGCCCTATCCGGTATTGCAATTCTGAGTTCATACAACTTCGAAATGTCCTTCTCCACATATTTGGGAAGATTAATTCTTGCTTTCTGGGCTTTAAGATAATGATTCTTTATTAATTCCGCATCATTTTTTTGAAGGTTAATTTTAAATTTTGAAAGATATTTTATATAATTATCTATCGATTTTATTAACTCATCTTTATTTTCCAAACTTATATCAAGCCACATTTTCGTATTAGCAGCAGCAATTCTGGTCATATCCCTGAAACCTCCGGCGCATAGTTTAAATAAATTTTTCATCTTCTTTTGTTTGTCATCAATCATGTCAACCAGGTTTGTAGAAAGAATATGAGGTAAATGGCTTATTAATGCTACATTTTCATCATGTTCTTTGGGATCCATAGAAATTACCTTTGCACCAATTTTCGTAAATAAAGAATGCAGCATAACCAGAGGTTCAGATATGGTAGTATCGGTAGGAGTGAGAATATAAAATGTGTTCCGGAACAATTCCGGAGTGGCGCTCAGGATACCTTCATTTTCCGATCCGGCCATAGGATGACCTCCTATAAAAAATACTCCATCAGGCAATATTTCGCCGACTCTTTTAACTATTTTTTCTTTGGCGCTGCCTACATCCGTAATAATCACTCCTTTTTTCAAGTAATCTTTAATATGTTCTGCAACTTCAACTATTTTACTTATCGGTGTCGCTATTATTATTAAATCGGCGTCTGACGTTGCTTCTTTATAATCTTTGGCAATAATGTCAATTATGTTCCTGTATTTTGCTATATTCATCGCTTCACCTTCTACGTCATAACCGGTAATTATAAAATTTTCACCGGTATTTTTTAAAGATAAAGCCAGCGAACCACCTATAAGTCCCAGTCCTATTACAGCTATTTTCTTAATATGTTTCATTCGGAAGCACCATTTAATAAAATATTATATTATTAGAAGTTTTCAGAAATATTTTAACACTATATAAAAATTATTACATTTTGTGAATAACAATTTATTTGTTATCATTAGTTATTTTACTATAGTTTTTATATTTATTAACTATAAAAAAATTTAAAAATTTTAAAAATCTTATGTATTTTTCCATTTAATCTATTGACAACATTTTTCAATTTTGATATCTTTTTATCATCTTGGAACAGGAGGCAACTTTCAGATATAACTGATATTTTTTTTCGAAAGAGAATAAATAATAGGTTAATAATTTGAAAAGTCCCTGAGAAAAGTTTTGAGAGATACCCCGAGATGTTTAGTAGTCTAAAGCGCTAGCAATGACAAAAGATAACTCGGGGTTTTTTAATGGAAAAAATTTTTAAAGGCAACTCGGATATTATTTATTTTATACCTCTTTTGTTTCGATTTCTTTTTTCCGGGTCTTAAAATATAAATAATAGCCACACTTATTCCGGTAAAAATAAATACAGTTATTTCAGCCAGTAAAACTCCAAATTTATAACCTTCAGTAATAAAATAAGTATATTCCGTTTATGATTATTTTAGAAACTGTATAAAAATCTTTACAAGTTTTGGATCAAATTGAGTTCCAGCGCATCTTTCAAGCTCTTCTGCAGCATCTTTCTTACTAATTGCTTTCCGGTAAGCCCGGTCATGGGTCATCACATCATATGCATCAACTATTGATATTATCCTTGACACCAATGGAATATCTTCTCCTTTCAATCCACGCGGATAGCCAGTCCCATTCCACCATTCATGATGCGATAACACTACATCTGCTATAGGTGCTAATTGAGGAGACGATGCGGTAATATTATAACCGATTTCCGGGTGTCTTTTTACAATCCCCCATTCTTTTCTTGTTAATTTACCTTTTTTCATTAGAATTTCGTCAGATATGGCTATCTTTCCAATATCATGAAGAGCTGAAAGTAATATTAATTCATTTAATTTATTTTCTGTCAGTTTTAAAGAACGACCCAGAATTAATGCCATTTCTTTCAATCGTACTGCGTGCTCTTCGGTTTCATAGCTCTTCTCCTGAAGCGTTCTTTCAAGTGATGAAATTATAGAACTGGATATACTTTTTCTTTCCAGCAATTTTCTGCGGTACATCCAGTCTTCAGCTTCTTTTACTGTCATTTTGATATCGTAATTGTAATTCTTTTTAGTAGAAGTTCCGAGAGATATACTTACCGGTATTTTCTGGT
Source organism: Candidatus Hydromicrobium sp. (assembly GCA_036514675.1). GTDB lineage: Bacteria > Actinomycetota > Humimicrobiia > Humimicrobiales > Humimicrobiaceae > Hydromicrobium. The sequence continues at coordinate 2,662 of DATBWS010000032.1, read as the reverse complement.
CACCGGTTTTAAAACAAACATCTCTTATTCTATTTAATATTTCCTCCGAATCCTCTTCGGTAGTTTTAGGCAGTAATATCGAAAATTCATCTCCGCCCCATCTTGCAACTATGTCCTCTTCTCTGCAGCAGCTTTTTATAATCTTAGCTATCTTTTTTAACAGTCTATCGCCTTCCCTTGGGCCAAAAGTATCATTTATAAGCTTTAAACCGTTTACATCTCCCATTATAATACTTAAGGGAAGCTGCCTTTTAGTATTAAGTCTTTTAATTTCTTCTTCAAAATATGCACGGTTATGCAGGCCCGTTAATTTATCTTTTAAAGACAGGTATTGGATTTCTTTTTCTGCTTCTTTACGTTCCAGAGCGTTAGCCAGAATCTCTCCTAATAATTTTAAAAGAGTTATATCATTTTTTGTCCATATTTTCTTTGCTTTTATAGATTCAAAGCAAAGAAATCCTGTAAGAGCACCCCCATAAATTATTGGAATTGCTATAATTGATTTTATCCTATGCAATTTCAGAAACTCTTTTTCTTTCTTTGCTTCGGGTTTAAGTTTTGAAACATCCGGGATATAAACCGGTTCGAAATTTTTCAACTCTTTCAACCACCATGACGTTTTTTTAATCGGTATCTCTTTTAGTTTTTTCATCCTTGATTCAAAACCTTTGGCGCACCATTCATGAGTTTTGTTAATTATGGATTCATGATTGCCGAATAGGTAAATATAACTTCGATCAACTCCGGTAAATTCCCCAACCTCTTTAAGCGTATAATTTATTCCGTTATCCATTTCATCCGGTAAAAGTTTGATGAATTTTGTTGACAGTGTGGTAATAAGATTTTCAAATTTTATTCTGAAATTCAATGATTCAATAATCTGTTTTTGTTCCTTTTTATTTTTCAGAAGTAAATAGACGAATATAATTGAGGCAATAATTCCTAAAAATAATATTGTGATGTATAAAGAGTACTGCAAATTCATAACTGTATATTTTATTCCTTATGTTACTGCATATTTTAAAAATTTATTGCATAAATATATCGTATAAAGTTATTATATTTATTTCCTTATATGTATTAAAAGACAATTAAGTAAATATATTATCATAAGTTTATGTAAAATTGCAAATATTACTTGCATTAAATGTTTAAATTATTTAATCATTCTAGAACAACTTAAACCTGCATATAAAGATTCTGGATGTGCATTTTTATAGGTGTTTTCATTTTTGAAATACTCAACATATTTTATCTTTTAATTTATTATTTCTTTAATGGCTCAATATATTTATATTATTATCTCTTTGACTTTATTTATAATTGCTTTACTGGATATTTCTTCATAATCCAGTAATTCATCAGGTTTTCCGCTTCTTGGCATTTTCCTTACTGCAAGAATATATACCGGGCTTTTTTCCGACGCAGCACTTTTTATTGCTTCTCCCAGGCCTCCTTCTGCATAATGATCTTCAACGGTCAATATGGCTCTGGTTTCTTTTTGCGCCTTTATAATAGAATCCTGATCTATAGGCTTGATACTATAAACATCAATTACTCTTATCATTATATTTTCCTTCTTTAATTCTTCATAAGCTTTTAATGCTTCATGGAGCGTTATTCCGGCTGCGCAAACAGTTACTACATCATCTTGACTCTGTTTTATTGTTTTACTTCCCCCAATTTTAAAAATATCTTCATTGTTATAAATAACCGGTGTTTCCATTCTGGTAGTTCTTATATAGACATTTCCAAAATGCCCGGCAGCTTTTTCTACCAGTTTTTCAGTAGATATACCATCTGATGGATATAATACAACACTATCCATCAGTGTCCTGAACATAGCGATATCCTCAAGCCCCATCTGTGATGGGCCGTCTTCTCCAATTGATACTCCTGAGTGCGAACCTATAAATTTTATATTTGAAGCCGAATACTGACTCATTCTTATCTGATCAAAAGCTCTGGTAAGAAAAGCTGCAAATGTCGAAACAAAAGGAATTTTACCTCTTAGAGATAATCCAATTGCTGTACCTATCATATTCTGTTCGGCTACATACATTTCAAAAAATCTTTGAGGGAATTGTCCTTCAAATATTTCAGAAAAGGTCGAATTACTAACTTCGGCATCAAGTACAACTATTCGGGGATATTTTGAAAATATGTTTACCAGAGCATTGCCGTATGCTTTCCTGGTTGCAATTTTGCTACCTGCCATGGGAATTCTATCATATTCTTTTATTTTTTCTTCAGGTATATTGATCTGTTCCGGTTCCATGATATCCCCTCTTGTATTTTTATCAATATTTCCTAATTCATTTAAGACCGCATCTAACTGATCTTTTGATATTGCCTTACCATGCCAGCCATTTCTATTTTCCAGCTGGCTCACTCCCTTGCCTTTTATTGTTTTTGCAATTATCATTGTAGGCCTGCCTTTAACTGTTAAGGCATATTTATAGGCATCTCCAATTTCCTTAATATTATGGCCTTCTATTGTAATAGTTTCCCATCCAAAGGAGGATATCCTGTCTCTATAAGCTTTAATATCCCAGCCGTACATTGTCTCCCCCCTCTGACCCAATCTGTTGACATCCAAAACACCTATAAGATTATCCAGTTTGTAGTGAACTGCGATCTGAATAGCTTCCCACTGTGAACC
>DATBWS010000031.1:0-2101 GCA_036514675.1 Candidatus Hydromicrobium sp. | reverse complement strand
AACCATCAGAGATTTAAAGTAGTGCAGAAAGCCGTAAATATGCTTGGCATTATTGATGACAAGATTATTGGTATTTTAGGCCTGGCTTTTAAACCAGGTACCAATGATACCAGAGAAGCACCTTCTGTTGCCATAATCAATAAATTCCTGGAACTGGGAGCGGAAGTGAGAGTTTATGATCCTGTGGTAAAGGATTACCCGGAAAATATGGATAAGGGCGCTATTATGGCAGCCAGTCCCTATAAAGCAGTGGAAGGGGCAAATTTAATGGTTCTGGTTACGGAATGGAACGAATTCTATGATCTTGATTTTGAAAAAATCAAGGATCTGATGGCAAACTTAAATATCATCGATGGAAGAAATATATTTGATAAGAAAAGACTTCAGGGATTAGGATTTAATTATGCAGGTATCGGATATTAATAAATATTTATTTTAGGAGGCTTGTTTTGATAGAAGGAGTTAAAATAAAGAAACTTAAGGTCGTACCCGATGAAAGAGGCAGACTTATGGAAATGCTTCGTTCCGATGATAATCTCTTCGTAAAGTTCGGGCAGGCTTATATGACCACTGCTTATCCGGGAGTGGTTAAGGGATGGCATTACCACAAGAAGCAGGTAGATAATATGGTGGTGGTTAGAGGTATGATGAAAGTTGTCCTGTATGACAGCAGGAAAGATTCATCTACCTACAAAGAGGTAAACGAGTTCTTTATGGGAGTGCATAATCCCATGCTTCTCCAGATTCCAGTATATGTTTACCATGGTTTTAAATGCACCGCAAGCTATGAAGCGATATGTATAAATATACCTTCGGAGCCTTATAACTATGATGAACCTGATGAATTCAGGGAAGACCCGCATAGTCCCGATATACCTTACGATTGGACCAGAAAGGATGGATAGAGAGTAAGAGCATTATTAAAAATTGACAGGAGTTTTTATTGGAAGATAGAAGTTTTAAGACAGTACTGGTTACCGGTGGAGCCGGTTTTATAGGAAGCAATTTTATACGTTATATTTTCAGAAAATACCCGGAATATAAGATTATTAATCTTGATAAATTGACTTATGCGGGGAATCTGGAAAATTTAAAGGATATAGAAAATAATCCCAATTATAAATTTATAAGAGGCGATATTGCTGATAGAAAAATTGTGGGTGAAATTTTTAAATCCCGCAAAATAGATGCAGTCGTAAATTTTGCTGCCGAATCCCACGTTGACCGCTCAATAGAGGATCCGGGTGTTTTCATTCAAACCGATATTTACGGGACATATATTTTACTTGAAGCGGTTAAGAAATATGACTGCCGATTGTTTCTGCAGATAAGTACCGATGAGGTATATGGTTCCATAATAGACGGTTCTTGCAAGGAAAGTAATCCACTAATGCCCAACAGTCCCTATTCTGCTTCAAAAGCCGGAGCAGAAATGATTGTCAGGTCTTTTTTTAAGACGTATGATACACCGGTTATCATAACCAGAACTTCTAATAATTTTGGTCCCTATCAGTATCCCGAAAAGCTAATTCCACTTTTTGTCACAAATCTTATTGATAATATCAGGGTTCCGCTTTACGGAGATGGTATGAATGTAAGGGATTGGATTTATGTAGAGGATAACTGTGCGGCACTGGATCTGGCGCTCCACGGGGGAAGGATTGGTGAAATATATAATATTGGTGCCGGAAATGAAAAACCAAATATATGGATTACCAGGAAATTACTGAAGATTATCGGAAAATCCGAAGATATGATTGAGCCGGTTGCTGACAGACTGGGCCACGATCGCCGCTATTCGGTCGATTGCTCCAAAATGATTGAAGAATTAGGCTGGAATACCAGATACAAATTTGAAGAAGCGCTTGAAAAAACTGTGCACTGGTATATGAACAATGAAAACTGGTGGAGACCTTTAAAAGAAAAAAAATAACCTTTTTTTTAAAAATATTATTTCATTTCAAAGATAAAATACCCTGGGATATGCTGCTTATGGGCTATTGTAAATAATTAAATTGTTTGTTTATCTATTATAGTTGTTACTATCAAAAGACATTCTTATGAATACCGGTAGTTTTCCAGCAGCAGGATTTCTATTTTC
>DATBWS010000030.1:0-6807 GCA_036514675.1 Candidatus Hydromicrobium sp. | reverse complement strand
CCGATTCTATGTTGAGATTAAACAGTTTATCCAGTGCAACCAGGGTCGCTGCTGCATTGGTACTGCCTCCGGCTAGCCCTGCACATACCGGAATATGTTTCCCTATATTAATTTTTACCGAATATTTACTTCTTAGATTATAACCGTCCAGAATAAGTGCTGCTGCTTTGTGGACCAAATTTTTTTCGTCAAGGGGTATATCCTCATTATTGCAGGTAATATAAATCCCATTTTTATACTGTGAACCATAACTTTCATTTCCTTTTAAAATCTCGAAAGTAAGTTCATCCGAAAGGCTTATGCTCTGCATTATTGATTTAATCTCATGATACCCGTCAGTCCTGCCGTTTTTTGAAACATTAAGGTACAGGTTTATTTTTCCTGAAGCTCTGAGTTTTAAAATATTTTTCACCTTCATTTTGCTATATGATAACATAAATAACATATATTAGACATTTAGTTTCTTATATAAGAAAATATAATCTTTTAAATAAAGCTCCTCTGCTCTTGCATCCTTACTTCTCTCAATTTCGGACAGCAATTTTATAATTAATTCCAATTTATGGCAATATCTACTATCGCTCTGAGACAGGGAATTGATCAGTTTCTTCCTTCTATGCAAAAAACAGCTATTTAAAAAATCAAAAAAATCTACTGTGTTGAAATTCTTGCCTGTTAAAATCCCGGTATCCTTTCTGCTTACTTCTATAACTGCCGAATTAATAAAAGGTCTGGGCAAAAAACAATTGCGTGAAATCTGAAAGCAAAAATTAAAATCAGCCAGAAAATTGGACTTTATAGTATAAGAGCCGTAATTTTTATCTCCCACAGAAGCGAGCAACCTTTCAGCCATATCCTTTTGTAAAGTTACAAACAACTTTTTTATGTCCTCCGCTTCCATAAGAATTTTTAACAGCAGATGTGCCGCAATGCTGTAAGGAAGATTTGAAACTACTTTAGTTATTTTATACTTACCGGCAATATATGCATAATCAAGTTTCAGGGCATTAGCCTGTATCAATTGTATTTTTCCTTTGGAACCTTTTTGGAATATATCCTTGAACGCTTTAACAAGCAGATCATCTATCTCGATACAGACTACCTTTTTTGCTTCGTTAATTAAAATCTCTGTAAGGCTGCCGATTCCGCTTCCAATCTCAAGAATTATATCGCGGGAATTAACACCGGCATATTTAACTATTTTTTTGGCACTGTTGGTATCGATTAAAAAATTCTGACCCAGACTTTTTTTAAGTTTTATTCCATAATTTCTTAAAATCCGGGCTGTTTCTGCAGGAGAACTTATATAAGGATTCATTTTTATTTAAAAACAGTCAATTTTAATTTATAGAAAAAAATTTTTCTGCATTTTTTGAAGTAATATCTGCGACTTCTTCAATACCCAAATTTTTAATTTCTGCAATCTTTTCGGCAATATATCTCACATATCCGGGATAATTCTCTTTACCTCTCACTGTCTGTGGAGCCAGAAAAGGTGCGTCAGTCTCTATAAACAGCCGTTCAATAGGAACTTTTTCTACAGCTTTTAACACACTTCTGGCATTGGGAAAGGTTATGACACCCGTAAAAGAAATATACAGCCCTAAATCAAGACACTGCATGGCAAAATTGGTATCCCCTGAAAAACAATGGACAACGGCTCTAAAATTACTGTGGCTGGTATATTTTTTTACCACTTCCAGAGTTTGGTGGTGTGCATCCCTATCATGAATTATTACAGGTACATCGTATTTCAGAGCCAGTTCTATATGAGACACAAAGGCTTTTTCCATATCCATCCTGGGACTTAAGTTTCTGTAGAAATCGAAACCGGTCTCACCCACTGCCACAACCTTACCGTATCTTTTATTTTCATTTTTACGAGCAGTATCCGTGTCACCCTGTAATAACGACTCAAGGATTTTAATTTCTTTATTTCCAAAATTTCGAACATAATGAGGATGAACGCCAACACTGGCAAATACACTGCTGAATTTTCTGGCAAATTCTACTGATTTCTTACTCCCTTCCAGACTTGAACCCACGTTTATTATATATTTAACACCTTCATTTTCAGATCTGGCTACTGCCTCTTCCGGAGTCAGTTTCTTCAGCATATCTATATGAGCATGTGTGTCTATAAAATACATAACATTATTTTCTTATCATATTTTTAAATTACTAATTTTCATCTATCCTGGGGAACAGTATTTCTCTCTGGCCGATCTTTGTTCCACCCCCGTATTTACCCCAGACTCCTTCTTTTTCAACAATCACTTCACTAATGTCAATATCTAGCCCCAGCTGGGAAAATATTTTCTGACAGGTTGATGGCATAAAGGGTACGAGCAGGATAGCCGATAGTCTTATTACTTCTATCACTTCATATAACACTGCATCAAGCTTTTTCCGATCCTCTTCATTTTCACTTTTTACGAGACTCCAGGGCTGGCTGTCTTCAATATGTTTATTAGCCATATTTATAAATTCCCAGACTTTGGCAAGATAATCAGAGAATTTAAAATCCTGTATATGCCCGAGTGCTTCCTTTCTTACCTCATCCCATTTTTTTTCAAAAACCGGATTAGAAACTTTTCCAGGAATTATACCGCTCCTGTATTTTTCAAGCATTGCCAGAGTCCTTGAAACCAGATTCCCAATATCATTGCTTAGATCTGAATTATATCTCCTGATAAAAGCTTTATGGGTAAAAGAACCATCCTGACCAAATGAAACTTCCCTTGTAAGAAAGTACCTTATACCATCCACTCCATATTTTTCCAACATATCATCAGGATCCAGGGTAATACCTTTGGATTTCGATAATTTCTCCTCTCCCATCAAAAGCCATCCGTGGACTACAATATGCTTTGGAAGCTCTATACCCAGAGACATCAGCATAGCAGGCCAGATTATGGCGTGGAATTTTAAAATATCTTTTCCTATATGATGTTGCTCCGCCGGCCAATACCGGTTAAACAAATCCTGTTCTTCGGAACTATAACCTAAAGCAGAAATATAATTGATAAGAGCATCCACCCATACATAAGTATAATGACTGGAGTCAAAAGGTATGGGAATTCCCCACTTGACTGCAGTTCTGGAAATACTGATATCCTTAAGTCCCTGCTTTAAAATTCCCAGCACCTCATTTTTTCTGGTTTCGGGAATTATAAAATCCGGATTGGCTTCAATGTGCTTTATTAATCTATCTTCATAATTTGAGAGTTTAAAAAAGTAATTTTCTTCCTTTACGGACTCTACGTCCCTATTGCACTGAGGGCACCTGCCATCTACCAGTTGAGATTCCAGCAGAAACGTTTCACAAGGTATGCAATATTTGCCTTCATAAATACTCTTGTAAAGATCGCCATTATTTTTTAATTTTATAAGTATATTCTGGACTATCTTTTCATGTTTTTTGTCCGTAGTCCTTATATAACTATCATTACTGATGTTATATAATTTCAGCAGCCTCTTCATATCCTGGACCATTTCATCAACATATTCCTGTGGGGAGAGCCTTCTCTCTTCAGCACTTTTACTTATTTTTTGTCCATGCTCATCAGCGCCGGTCAGAAAAAAAGTATCCTTGCCAGTATGTCTATTAAATCTGGCAACTACATCTGCAAGTATGAATTCATATATTTGACCCAAATGCAGTTTTGCATTCATGTATGGAATCGCAGTGGTGATGTAAAATTTTTCCCTGTTCATAATATCCTTTTTCTAATTATTATTTTTGAATGGATAATGATGGTCATTCCTCAAATTTTCGTTGCAATATTATACAATTTTTGCTTATCTATGTCATACCTGGATAATACAACTTTTAGTGCACTTTTCTTAGAAATACCCTGTTTAAGCAGGTTAATAAGTTCTCTGGTTATATCTTCTTCGGAAAAACTTCTTATAAGATCTTTTTTATAACCTTCGACAATCAGCACTACTTCTCCCCTTACTTTTTTCTGACTTATTTCAGATAATATACTGTTTAAACTTCCCCTTATTGTTTCTTCATATATTTTGGTAATCTCTCTTACCAGACCTGCTTTCCTATTGCCAAATTTTTCCATGAGTTCCTCTATCAGAGCTTTAATCCTATTGGGTGATTCATAGAATATAAGAGTGTAAGGGAATACAGCCAGTTCCAGGAGCTTATTTTTTCTTTTTGCCTTCGCCTTTGGTAGGAAACCTACAAATAAAAAATTATCTACCGGTAGACCCGAAAGAACCAGGGCGCTAACTGCAGCATTAGGGCCGGGTATTACAGTTATAGGAATGTTTTTTTCGATACACTCATTTATTATCTTAAACCCGGGATCCTGAATGGCCGGTGTACCGGATTCTGAAACCAGTGCAATATTTTTTCCTGTTTCCAGTACATCTATTATATACTTGATTCTACTTTCCCTGCTAAAATCATGATAACTTATTGTATCTTTTTTAAAAATACCATATTTTTGCAGCAGCTTTTTTATAGTCCTTGTGTCTTCCGCAGCAATCAAGTCCGCTTCTCTTAGAATTCTTATAAGCCTCAGACTGACATCTTCCAGATTACCAATCGGAGTTGCACAAATAAAAAGAGTACCTTTAATCTTCTGCCTCCCCTTTACCGGTTTTAAATCCTATTCTATTTCTTTAAACATCTCTTTTGGATTTCCGCAAATAGGACACTTGTCAGGTGCGGCACCTTCTACAGTATTTCCACAGACCTGGCATACAAAAATAGGGGTATCGGGATTATTCCCCATACTACCCAGATATTTCTTATATAACCCGGCATGCACCTGTTCAACCTTATTGGCATAAGTAAAACTTATCTTTGCCTCTTCTGAATTTTCATTCTTTGCTTCCTCAATCATTTTTGGATACATATTGCTAAACTCATATGTTTCTCCATTTATTGCTGCCTTTAGATTCTCTTCTGTTGATTTTATACCGTCCATTGCCTTCAGATGATTAAGCGCATGCACAGTCTCCGCCTCAGCAGCAGCCCTGAAAAGCCTTGCTATCCGGGGATAACCGTCCCGGTCAGCCTTTCGTGCAAAAGCAAGATATTTCCTATTTGCCTGTGATTCACCTGCAAAAGCATCTGCCAGATTTTTTAAAGTTTTATCACCGGTCATCTTTTTCTCCTCTCACTTATTTGAATTAATGTTATTTAACTTTTTTACATTTATCACATATGCCCTCAAAAATAATTTTAGAGTTCAATATATCAAATTTCCTGCTGATGCTTTCTGGTATTTTTATAATGTTGGAATCGTTTTCGATATCGATAATATTATCACACTTCATGCACCTGAAATGATAATGCCTGTTTCTATCGCCATCAAATCTCTTCGGTTCACCGGGAAGTGTCAGAATATCGGCAATACCTATTTTAGAGAAAGTCAGAAGTGTTCTATAAACTGTATCAAAAGAAATGGTGGGGAATATTTTTTTTACTTTTTTATATAGAATTTCCGCACTGGGATGGTCCTTTGATTCTACCAGCTCTCTATAAATTAAACTTCTTTGAGGTGTAACTTTTAAATTATTCCTTTTACATAATTTAATTAAAGATTCCATAACGACCCCCTGGATTCTAAATAGTTAAAGTTATTATATAATAACAATTATTATCAGTCAAATAATAATATGACCCAAACTTGAAAAAAAACTGATATTAAGTCAAAATTTGAAACATGAAATTCAAAGATTTACATTTCTATCAGAAACGATAACCAGATAAGGTATCTTACAGATTTAGCATCAAGGTAATTAAAAAAATTATTAAAGAGAGCAAATATGAATCCTGAAGAATTAAAGAATTACCGGCTAGAAGTAGAACAGGAAATCAAAACAAATATCCTTCCCTTCTGGGCTTATAAGGCACTTGACGAAGAGAACGGCGGATTCTATGGGCTAATTCTTAATGATTTGACGAAGGAACCTTCTGCAGCAAAAGGATCGGTTCTCTGTTCCAGGATTTTATGGACTTTTGCCCGCGCTTATAATGTCTTTGGAGACAGACTTTACCTCGACCGTGCTAACCGGGCATATCAATACCTTATAGATTATTTCATAGATTATGATTTTGGCGGTGTGTATTGGAAAGTGAGTCATGAGGGAAAACCCCTGGAAATGAAAAAACAGATATACGCCCAGGCTTTTGCCGTATATGCCCTTGCAGAATTTTCCCATGCAGCCAATTCCGCTGAAGCTCTTCGTCTGGCAATGGATATTTATAAATCAATCGAAAAATATGGATTTGAAAGACAGTACGGGGGATACTATGATGCGTGCAACCGCGACTGGTCGCTTGCTGCGGATATGCAACTGGACGAAGGAGATATGAATGCCCCCAAGACAATGAATACAAGTCTCCATATTTTAGAAGCATACACCAACCTCCTGCGCTATTGGGATGACCAAAACTTGCACAATCAATTAAAAAACTTAATTCTGGCAATTAAAAGACATATTATTGATCCTTCCACGTATCACTTTAAACTGTTTTTTAAGGAAGATTGGAAAAAGCTCTCCGATACGATCTCCTATGGACATGATATAGAAGGAAGCTGGCTTTTAGTAGAAGCGGCGGAAGTTCTGAATGAAGAACCTTTTCTGGAAGATATTAAAAAAATTGCCCTTAAAATGGCGGAAATCACTTATAAAGAGGGTGTTGCTCCTGATGGCGGCCTCTGGTATGAAGGCGATTTAAAAGGTGTAATTAAATTTAACAGTGACTGGTGGCCCCAGGCAGAAGCAATGGTAGGTTTCTTAAACGCCTATCAAATTAGCAGAGAGGAACGTTTTCTA
>DATBWS010000029.1:0-5878 GCA_036514675.1 Candidatus Hydromicrobium sp. | reverse complement strand
GAAGGGAAGAAGCAGCTGGAAGGGGTATTGATACTGTGCTGGGTAATGGCTATTCTGACCGGACTGGCTATCTTTTCCGGATTCGGCTGGGGTCATTTTGGGATCCTTGGTAATTATTTAGATGGCCCATTCACTCTGAATGCCGGCACGGATGTTATCAGGAACCTGGTAAGTTTTCCTTTCAGAATGGTGTATTCTTTGATTGTTCCGGCATTATATATAGCAGAGCTGATTGGTATTTACCAGAGAAAATCTTTTACAGTTCCTCTGGGCAGAGCAGTTCTGGTAGTGACAATGGTGTTCTTTTTCCCCGTTGGTACTATAATAGGGGCAATTCTATGGAAGAGGTTCAATCATCCTCTTTCAAAGGAGTATTTGAATTGTGAGTGTTAATCCAAACAGTAATTTAATTTATTATAAACACAATTAAAAAATAGAGGAGGATACAATAATGAATGATACGAAAATGGATGAAGAAAAATATAAAATGGCAAAAAAGAGAGTCGAAGAAATCAAAGGTTTTTACGGACACCTCTTTGCCTATATAGGGGTAAATGTAGTATTAATTGTAATAAACCTTGTTACAAATCCTTTTAGCATATGGTTTTACTGGGTAACGGTTTTCTGGGGAATCGGTGTTTTCTGGCACGCAATGGGAGTTTTTGTATTCAATAAATTTACCGGCATTGGCTGGGAGAAAAAGAAGATAGAAGAAATAATGGGAGAAATGGATAAAAAAATAAAGTAATTTTTCTTGAATTTCTTCTTTTAAAAATTTATGTGATTGGGGGGTTTAGTTAAATTGACCCCCCTTTTATTTTGGAAAAGGGCTCTATTGATAGTTATATTAGCAATTTAATAAATAAACAAATATAATAATTGCAAACCGGTGAACTTAAAATTGTGATGATATTTTATTAGATTTTAGAATAAACGAAATATGCTAAAAAAGTTAATGGTTGCGGCAAAAATACTAATAATATCATTGATACCTCTTCTTTTTATCATCCCCTTAAATATTCTGGGAGCTGAAACCTATATAGAGTACTTAAGTACCTATCAGTCTAAGTGTATGAAAATAGAACCGGGAACCCAAAAAGCAGTATATTTGACCGAGTACAGTATTGGTAATATTGAAAAAAGGAAAGAAATATATAAATTAGTCCTGAACACTGAACTTAACAGTATTGTATTTGATGTAAAGGATGACCGGGGTGATATTGGCTATAATAGTGATGTGAAATTAGCAGGGGAAAGTGGTGCCGAAAAAAATTACTATGATATAGATATATTAATGGAGGAAATGAACAGCAAAAACATCTATAGCATAGCAAGATTCGTTGCTTTTAAGGATAATATATTACCAAAATTCAGACCGGAGATGGCAATTAAAGATTCGAGAACCGGAAAACCACTATACTCAGAAGGATCCTATTGGCCGGATATTTATTGTGAAGAAGTATGGGATTACTATATAGAGATTGTAAAGGAACTTGCCAGAAAAGGAGTAAATGAGGTTCAGTTTGATTATATAAGGGCGCCGGCAAAAGGAAACATAGCTTATGCGGATTATACTTATAATACCGCCAGTAATGATAAGGTCTGGGCCATAACTAATTTTTTAAAAAAAGTAAGGGAAGAAACCAGATATTATGATATAAAAATATCCGCGGATGTTTTTGGATGGACTTTTATAGTAAATAATGACCAGGGTATAGGACAGATGCTGGAAGAGATAGCACCATATCTGGATTATATATATCCTATGTCATATCCGTCTCATTATTCTACAAATTTTTTAGGATATGAACTTCCTGAGGCACATCCATATGAAGTGGTAAGCTATACTCTGAAGAAAGGTCTTCCAAGAATAGATAGTACAGAATGTATGGTAATTCCCTGGATACAGGCATTTAGCTTGAAAGTGAAGTATACCGAAAAGGAAATTCTTAGTCAGATTCAAGCTGCAGAGGATCTGGGAATAGAAGGATTTTTATTCTGGAATGCGGCAAATAAGTATGGAGTGGTGGAGAAAGTGTTAATTGAAAGGGATAACGAATAAGAATTTAATTTTTATTAATTCACTTTTAAATTTCAAGGAGGAATTCTATGGAAATTCAGGAAAATTTTAAATATGGAGGGTGGAAAAACTGTATCCGCCTTATCAATGGAGAATTGGAAATAATAATTACCACCGATGTGGGACCCAGAATTATCCGGTTTGCATTTATAGGGGATCAGAATCTTTTTGGAGAGATGGAACAGCAGCAGGGGAAAACCGGTGGAAATGAATGGTTAATATATGGGGGCCATAGGCTCTGGCACGCACCCGAGGCTATGACCCGCACATATTTTCCTGATAATAACCCTGTGAATTACCAATGGAACGGGACAACTCTCAAGCTTATCCAGGATATCGAAGATACGACAGGAATTCAAAAGGAAATAGAGGTAATTCCGGATTCAGTAAATAATAACATCAGGGTATTGCATAGATTGGTTAATAGAAATATTTGGGAAATAGAGATTGCACCATGGGCGATTACGGTTATGGCAAAAAATGGAAGAGCTATAATACCGCAGGAACCTTACCGGACCGGAGAAGGAAGCCTTCTTCCGGTACGCCCGCTTGTTCTCTGGCCTTACACAGAAATGAAGGATCCCAGATTTATCTGGGGGAATAGATTTATACAGGTGAAACAGGACCCGGGAGCAAAGACTTACCAGAAAATTGGAGTTCTAAATACACTGGGATGGATAGCTTATTACCTTAACGGGCAGCTTTTTATAAAAAGATATGATTACAATCCAGAAGTCTGCTATCCCGATTTTGGAGCGAATACAGAAGTTTATACTAATACGGATATACTGGAAATGGAAACACTTGGCGGCATGAAAAAATTGCCTCCTCAAGGATTTACCGAACATATCGAGAACTGGTTTCTATTTAAAGCAAAACTGGATGGAGATGAGGAACTGCTGGAAAGTGAATTAACCCCTTTGATACAAAAAACAGACTTAAAAATTTAAAGATTATTGGTTTTCGATAATTTAAACTGCTAAAAAAGGAAATGAATTTTTACTGCGGATTGTTGTAATTTCTTACTATCTTTGCTATTTCTTTTATATGTTCAGGTGTACTTCCACAGCATGCTCCCAATATTGATGGCTTATAGGGAAGAAATTTAGCGATATTGGAAGCCATAATTTCCGGGGTTTCATTATACGTAGTTTTACCATCTACCAGTATGGGCATTCCTGCATTGGGCTGAAAGATAAGCCTGGCATCTGTATTAGCTTCTCTCATTTTTTTAACCACATTTAACATTGCACCTGAACCAACACTGCAGTTTGCTCCTACAATATCACTGCCGGCATTAATTAAAACTTCTACCACATCTTCTGCTTTGTTGCCCATCAGGGTTACTCCATTTTCACCAAAGGTAAGGCTGCAGGCAATGGGTATATCTTTTGATATTTTTCTTATTGCTTTTACTGCGGTCAAAGCTTCATTTAAATCTATTATGGTTTGAATAGTTATAAGGTCTACTTTTCCTATTAATACATCCGCCTGTTTTGAAAACGCGTCCAGCGCTTCTTCATATTTTAGGGGACCAAACGGATCCAGCAGTTTACCAAGAGGGCCTATGTCTCCGGCAATAAAAATAGGTTTACGGTCACCGGATCTGGTTCTATAGAGGTCTATCGCTTCCTTTGCTGCGCTTACCGCATTCTCATTTATCTTTTTTATTTCATGTTGAAGTCCGCAATATTCAAGTTTAATTGGGGTGGAATTCAAAGTATTGGTAATAATAATATCAGAGCCGGCTTCAAGATAGCCTAAATGGATATCTATAATTTTTTTTATCTGACTATTGTCCAGATTCAGTGAATCAGGCAGCGCAGAAATGCCGGCTGCAATCAGGGTTGCTCCCATAGAGCCATCACAGACAAGAATTTTTTTATCACCAATGTCTAAAAGTTCTTTTTTATTGGCATTACTTATTATCATTTATTTCTTCTCTGCCATTTTGTTTTTTTAAGCATTTTCTTATGCTTTTTCTTTCTCATTTTTCTTCTTCTCTTTTTAATAACAGAACTCATAGTACTTCCTTAATGATAAGTATCTTTATAAAATAAAAAAAATTTTAAATTTTAACAATATCACTCTTATGCCAGGTAAGCTATTATACCAGAAATAATTCCGTTATTATATTAATAACTTTGAAAACTTTAATATAAGGTTAAAATGGTTTTAAGTAGCCGGCTGTAATGTTTTATTTTCTCTATTTGTGGACAGTGATTATTTAACGGTATCCATATTTTATATTTTTATTAAAAAAATATTTAAAATATAGATTTCTATTGACATACAATATGTAGTATATTAGTATTTGTATATACACAACATAATGAACCGAAATAGTTCTTCCGAAAGAGTATATAATATACACTTACAAAGGTAAAAATAACTACTTGAGTTGTTTTTCCAGTGGTTAATGCTCTCTTTATTACAGAGTTTGAAATTGAGGCAAAAAATATTTTATAAAGTTTAGCTAGTTTATTGGACTACGAATTTTAAGTTGCGGAGGTATTAATTAATGGAAGAGATTAAAAAATCTAAAAATAAAAAAAGTCTGTATGATTATTACCCCGATAAAGAAATTAATTTATCTGAAAATGCTATAAAGGTTCTGGAAAGAAGATACTTAAAAAGGGATGAAGAGGGAATCCTGCTGGAGAAACCTAAGGATATGTTTATAAGAGTTGCCGGGAACATCGCCTCTGCAGAAAAGAAGTATGGTAAAACAGAAGAAGAAATAAAAGAGATAGAAAAGCAGTTTTTTAATATTATGACAAACCTTGATTTTCTTCCAAACTCTCCAACTCTTATGAATGCAGGAAAAGAGCTCCAGCAGCTGGCAGCCTGTTTTGTTCTCCCGGTAGGCGATTCTATGAATGCTATTTTTGAAGCACTGAAGGAAACCGCGCTGATCCAGAAATCCGGTGGAGGAGTGGGGTATTCATTTTCCAATATAAGGCCGAAAAATGATGTGGTTCTTTCTACCAAAGGGGTTTCAAGTGGGCCCATATCTTTTATGACTGTTTTTAATGCGGCGACTGATACCATAAAACAGGGCGGAACCAGGAGAGGTGCGAATATGGGAATACTGAGAGTAGATCACCCTGATATTCTGGATTTTATTACTTCAAAAGATAATAATGAAAAATTGACTAATTTTAATATTTCGGTGGGAGTGACTGAAAGATTTATGAAAGCGGTTGAAAATGATGATGAGTATGAAATTATGAATCCCAGAACCAAAGAGGTGGTAGATAAGTATAGGGCAAGGGAAGTGTTTGGTAAAATTGTTGAGCATGCCTGGAAGAATGGCGACCCGGGTATTATATTTCTGGATAGATTGAACAAAGATAACCCAACGCCGAACCTGGGACAGATAGAAAGCACTAATCCCTGTATTTCAGGTGAGACTCTGATCTCCACAAGTACGGGATTTATTAAAGCCAGAGATTTATGTAAGAGAATTGAAGCCGGTGAGGATATAAAAATACTTTTCGACATGAGGGCTCTGGAATATAAGATTTCAAAGAAATTTACAGATAAAAATTTAGATATTTTAGAAAGCGGAAATATAAAATCCTGGAATAGGGGCAAAAAGGATACTTATAAACTGGTTACCCATTCAGGTTATGAACTCGAAGCTACTGCTGAACATAAAGTACTGACTGTCAATGGGTATAAAAAACTTATAGATCTTGTTAAAGGTGATGAAGTTTTAATTCAACCTATGGGTAAATTTTCGGTAAGTAAAAAAATATTCAGTAATGGAAAAGTTAAAGAATTAAATAATTTTAC
>DATBWS010000028.1:0-3391 GCA_036514675.1 Candidatus Hydromicrobium sp. | reverse complement strand
TTCTTACCATGGGCTGAAATTTGTTGAGGCATTCAAGCCCGTTGGAAATATTGCTTATATTTTAAAAGCAAGAGTCATTTTGCTCAGGGATCTTGGCCCGGCTCTCTCACCATTTAATTCATTCTTATTTTTACAGGGTCTTGAAACCCTGCCTCTAAGGATAATAAAACATAGTGAGAATGCTCTGGCGGTAGCGGAATTTCTTGAATCAAATCCACTGGTTAACTGGGTTAATTATCCCGGTCTCAAATCAAGTCCGGAAAAATCAAAAGCTGAAAAGTATTTGAAAAAAGGTGCAGGAGCTATTTTAGGATTTGGAATAAAAGGCGGAGTAGAGGCAGGTAAAAAATTTATTGATTCGCTGGAGCTGATTTCCCATCTTGCCAATATCGGTGATGCAAAAACACTTGCCATACATCCCGCGACAACTACACATCAGCAGCTTTCGGAAGAAGAACAAATCGCCACCGGTGTGACAGCGGATTTCATAAGGCTCTCAATAGGTCTTGAAAATATTGATGATATTATTGCCGATATTGAGCAGGCATTAAAGAAATCCCAGAAATAACAGGGATGCTCTTTTACTGATACTTTAACTGATTAAGTATCCAGTTTATAAATTGAGAGGAGAATTAAAATGTCAAAAATATTTGAAGATATCACAAAAACCATTGGGAACACCCCGCTGGTAAGAATAAATAACCTGACAAAAGGCTTCAATGCAACTATTCTGGCAAAACTGGAATCTTTCAATCCTCTTTCGAGCTTAAAAGATAGGATTGGAGTCTCCATGATGGATGCTGCCGAGAAATCAGGAAAAATAAATAAAAATACCACAATAATTGAACCGACAAGCGGAAATACCGGTATTTCGCTGGCTTTTATTTGTGCAGCCAGAGGCTACAAGCTGATTTTGGCAATGCCTGAGACGATGAGCATTGAAAGAAGACAATTGCTCAAGATTTTTGGGGCGGAGCTTGTTCTGACAGAAGGGCCGAGAGGTATGACCGGTGCAGTTGAAAAAGCAAATGAGCTGGCTGCAAATACAAAAAACAGTTTTGTCCCGCAGCAGTTTAACAACCCGGCAAATCCTGAAATACACCGGAAAACAACTGCCGAAGAAATATGGGAAGATACGAATGGAAATGTGGATATTTTTGTTGCAGGAGTAGGAACCGGTGGGACCATTACCGGTGTAGGAGAAGTATTAAAAAAGAGAAAACCTTCGGTTAAAGTAATCGCAGTGGAACCGGCAGATTCCCCGGTTCTTTCAGGGGGAAGTCCCGGGCCCCATAAGATACAGGGGATTGGAGCAGGATTTGTTCCTGAAATATTAAATCCATGTGTAATTGATGAAATCATTAAGGTTTCCAATGAAGATGCGGGTATTGTAGCACGGAGAATTGCCAGAGAGGAAGGAATTCTCGCAGGCATATCCAGCGGTGCCGCGATGTGGGCAGCAATGGAGGTTGCCAAACGCAGTGAATCCGGTAAAAAGAATATCGTGGTTGTTTTACCGGATACAGGGGAAAGGTATCTTTCCACCTGGCTGTTTCAGGATTGATATTTTGATGGTTCTATATAAAATAGTTAAAGGTCAATAAATATGGAAAAAGGAATAGGATTGGTCAATACAAAATATTATAATTTTGCCCTGCCTCCGGATGAAATGATACTGGAATCAGGGAAAAAATTGGGTCCGGTTACAATTGCTTATGAAACATATGGTGAGCTGAATGAAAGCAGGGACAATGCCGTAATGGTCCTTCATGCACTTTCCGGAGATGCTCATGCCGCCGGATTTCCTAAGGAAGATAAGAAACCGGGATGGTGGAACGATATGATAGGTCCGGGTAAAGCCTTTGATACCGAAAAGTATTTTATTATATGTTCAAATGTTATCGGAGGATGTAAAGGAAGCACGGGGCCGTCTTCATTGAATGAAAAGACGGGTAAACCTTACGGACTCGATTTTCCGATCATTACGATATCTGATATGGTCAATGCCCAGAAATATTTACTTGATCATCTGGGAATAGACAAGCTGCTGTGTGTCGTGGGAGGTTCCATGGGAGGAATGCAGGTTTTGCAGTGGGTTGCTTCCTACCCTGAGAGGATTCTTTCCGCCATACCCATAGCTACGGCATTGAAACATTCACCTCAGCAGATCGCACTCAATGAAGTGGGAAGACAGGCGGTAATGTCCGATCCTGATTGGAGGGGCGGCGATTATTACGGCCGAAGCCAGCCTGAAAGAGGACTGGCTCTTGCACGGATGATCGGGCACATAACCTATATGAGCGACGAGTCGATGGAAAATAAATTTTCAAGAAAACTAAAAAACGGCGGTTATAATTTTTCATTCAAACCTGAATTCGAAGTCGAGGGCTATTTGCATTACAGGGGAGACAGTTTTGTTAAGCGATTTGATGCAAACTCCTATCTTTATATCACGAAAGCGCTGGACTATTTTGACCTGTCACCAATAGATAGGTTTTTACCTGCAGACAGTAAAATCGATACCAGGTTTCTCGTCATCGCCTTTAAATCCGATTGGTTGTATCCTTCATACCAGTCCAGAGAGATTGTCAGGATGCTTAAGACGAGACGCCTGGATGTTACTTATTGTGAAATAAATTCAAACTATGGTCATGATGCTTTTCTTCTGGAGTTTCCCGAAGAGACTCGTTTGATCAGTCATTTTTTAACAAGGGTATATGATTATGCAAAAAATAAATAATAAAAACATAAAACCGGATCACCGGATCATATTCGATATTGTGGAAACAGGTTCAAGTGTTTTTGATCTCGGGTGCGGCAGCGGAGAACTCCTGGATCTTCTTGTTAAGGAGAAAAAAGTAAAAGCGCAGGGTGTAGAATTAAGAGAAAAAGCCATTTATGAATGTGTCGAAAAAGGATTGAGTGTATTTCACGGAGATATAGAGGGAGGACTGGGAGAATATCCGGATGATTCTTTTGATTATGTCATTTTGAATCAGTGCATGCAGGAAACAAGAAAAATAGAGTTTGTACTCAGGGAATCCCTAAGAGTGGGAAGAAAAGTAATAGTGGGATTTCCTAATTTTGCCTATATCCGTTCCCGCTTTAGCCTTTTTTTTAAGGGGCGTGCACCGGTCACTCCGTCTCTGCCCTTTAGCTGGTATGAATCACCGAATGTGCATTTCCTGAGCATAAAGGATTTTAAGGATTATTGTAAGGAAAAGGGGATAAATATAATAAAGACATACTATCTCGGAAGTAAGAATATCATAAAGTGCTTTCCAAACCTCTTTGCGTTAAATGCGATTTTTGTGATCGGTAAGTCCTGATATTTTTATTCATATAACATCTGATAAAAGTAATAGTTTCCCATTACTATTTTTACATATTC
>DATBWS010000027.1:0-6331 GCA_036514675.1 Candidatus Hydromicrobium sp. | reverse complement strand
TTTTATTTTAATTACCTGAATTAAATTTGTAAAGCACTGCATTTTAATATTATAATACTTAAGTGGTTTTTATCATGAAGATATATTGTTGATATTTTTTTATTATAATAATCTGATAGTAGTAGTTTGATAAGATCTTTTTTTAAAAAAAATTACTTGAGTATTATATTTGGTCTGATATCGATTGTAGGCCTTTATTTTATGAGCCTGCACAGTTATCTTCTTTATCACAATTTTGTAGAATTATTCAGCATTATTATAGCCTTCGCTATATTCATTATTGCCTGGAATTCAAAGAAGTTTCTAGATAATAATTATCTGTTATTTGTTGGAATCGCTTACCTTTTTGCAGCTTTGCTGGATTTATTCCATACTCTTGCCTACAGAGGAATGGGTATATTTACAAATTTTACAGGGTCAAATCTGGCGACCCAGCTCTGGATTTCTGCAAGGTATCTTGAGAGCATTTCCCTGCTTTTAGCTTTATTTTTTATAACAAGAAAGTTAAATTATAAACTCCAATTTATCTGTTATTTGATTGTTACGACTTTGGTCTTGCTTTCTATTTTTTACTGGAAAATATTCCCTATTGCCTATATAGAAGAAACGGGTCTTACAACATTTAAAATTGTAAGTGAATATATAATATCTTTTATATTGGTGGCAGCAATATTTTTTCTATATCTATACCGGAAAGAATTCAACAGAACAGTTTTTATGTTTATTATTGCTTCTTTGGTCGTGACCATCCTATCGGAGTTATCCTTTACCTTATATGCTACAGATGTATATGGATTCTTTAACCAGTTAGGACATTTTTTTAAACTTCTATCATTTTTCCTAATTTATAAAGCTATTATTGAAACAGGGTTTTCTCAGCCTTTTGATTTACTATTTTTTAAATTAAAGCAGAGTGAAAAAGATCTCAAAGAAAGTGAAGAAAAATTCCGTTCACTTTATTTTTCAATGAATGAAGGAGCCTGCCTGCATGAAATAATATATGACGAATCAAAAAAGCCGGTAGATTATAGAATTATTGATATTAACAATGCTTATCAAGCAGTTCTCGGTCTTAAAAGAGACCAGGTTATCGGTAAGAAAGCTTCGGAAGTTTACAAAACGGATATTGTTCCTTATATAAGTATTTATGCACAAGTTGCAGATTCAGGAAAACCTGCAAGATTCGAAGCCTATTTTCCCCCTACGGAACAATATTTTTTAATTTCAGTTTTTTCTCCTTCCAGAGGAAGATTTGCAACTTTATTTTCCGATATAACCGAGCAAAAAAAAATTGAAAAAGAAATCGAGAGCTTATCAAGATTTCCATCAGAGAATCCTAATCCTGTAATGAGAATGAACGATAAAAATTTAATTATTTATGCAAATGAGCCAGCCAAGAGTATATTGCAGCAACTGGGCAATGAGAAAAGAAGTAAATTACTGAAATTTTTACAAGATTCGGTTACCGGTCAGGGAAAAAAGAAAAATACCAAGTTGAAAGCAGTTGAGATCAAAATCGGCAAATCAATTTATGAATTTACCGTAGTACCGATAAAAGACTTTGGTTACTTTAATATTTATGGAAGAGATATAACAGGAAGAAAAAAAGCCGAAAGATTACACAATAAAATGGGAAAAGAAAAAACCTTAAACGAGGAACGGAATAAACTGGCCAGGGAATTGCATGATACTGTGACTCAAACCCTTTTTTCGGCAAATCTGATTGCAGAGGTTATTCCTAAATTATGGAAAAAGGATCCTGAGGCGGTAATCGAAAGGCTGGAAGAGGTAAGACAGTTAAATAACGTTGCCCTTATGGAAATGCGTATTTTACTTTACGAGCTAAGACCTTCAGCTCTCGAAAACGAAGACCTGGGGAATCTGCTGCAGGGGGTTGTAAAATCTATAGGAGCCAGGTCTAAAATCCCAATTGAATTAATAATAAATGGAGAATATAAATTACCAGCCAAAATTGAGCTCGGCTTTTACCGTATTGCACAGGAAGCATTAAATAATATAGTCAAACACTCTTATGCAACTAAAGCCAGTCTGGTTTTGAAAATCCTTCCCGAAAAAGTGTACATGGATATTACTGATAACGGGCGGGGTTTTGATGATAAAAAAATTGCATCAACAAATTTAGGGTTGACCATAATGAGAGAAAGAGCAAAACTTTTAAGAGCATCGATTAGTATAGAAAGCTTACCGGGTGAAGGCACAAGGATTACAGTTATTTACAATAAAAAAAACAAACTAAAAAACAGACTCTAAATTATTAACTGGTCCAATGGCCAGTTTAAAAACCCTCCCTTTTATATATAAAAACTATACTTAATATCATTACTATAATCTATCTTTGAACCTATAATTATTTCATTAATATTTTGACTACAAAAAGGAGAAAAACTCCTAAAGGAAGTGGTAAAAATGTCTATCGAGATAAAAGAAAAAATAAATCTACTGGCAAATCAGGTAAATTTAAAAATGGAAATTAAAATCTCATACTTTAAATTACGTGAAGGCCTGGAATCGGATGGTAAAGATAATGAAAAGATAATGGATTTTTATCATTTCTGTGAAGGTTTTTTTAATATCTGGGGGAGATATCTTGACAGGCTTTCTCCATTAATAAATGAATTCAACAGAGCAGGAAACACCGAAGATTTCAAACAAATTTTTGCAGAAATTTTAAGTGAACAATATGAAAAATATTTACAATCGTTACAAAACTTAAAAGCTCCGGCTTTTTTAAACGAATCCTTTGAATTTTTGCTTGATTCTGTTTATGAAAAACAAAAATATTTCAAATTTTATAATAACAATTTTATTGATAAAGAAATAAATAAAATTGAAAATGATTTTGACGGACGGGAATATAAATTCTGGCTCGATCTTCATGAAAAAAATGTGCAAATAAAGAGTTTACTGAAAGAGTTTGGCAGCAAAAATAGAAATTAAAAATATTTAATTATTTATAAAGGGATCTCTATAGGAAAAATTAATTAATAGTTATTATTAGTATGCTCGAATTGATTTTCAATAAATATTTATCGGGTAAGGCATGATGTTTAGAGATAGAAAAGAAGCCGGTAAAAAGCTGGCATTGGAACTGAATAAATATAAGAATCAAAATGTACTGGTTCTGGCTATTCCAAGAGGGGGTGTCGAAGTTGGTTTTGAGGTAGCAGCATACCTTAACAGTGATTTTGATATTCTGGTTTCCAGAAAGCTACCAATCCCTTATAATCCGGAAGCAGGTTTTGGCGCTATCGCAGAGGACGGCAGCGCTTATATAAATAAGGACGCCTCTTTATGGGTGGAGAAAGATGAAATCGAAAGAATAAAAAAAGAGCAAATAAAAGAGATAAAAAGAAGAATTGATGTGTTGCGCGGAGGCAGACCTCTAACTCCCGTTAGGGGAAGAATCGTTATTTTAATAGACGATGGCCTGGCAATGGGTTCGACAATGCGTGCCTCCATTCAATGCTGCCGGAACAAAAATGCCAAAAAAGTAATTATCGCCGTACCTGTTTCAGGAAAGGATGTTTTCTATGAAATCAAACAACTGGTTGATGAAGCGTATGTCCTGGAAATGCCATATAACTTCATGGCGGTAGCCCAGGCTTATCTGAATTGGACCGATGTAACAGATGAAGATGTAATAGAATTGATGGAAAAGTGGAAAGCACACATTACTTATGAATCATAAAATAAATATCAATTTTTTTAGTTTTCTTATCAGGACCCTCATATTTACTTAGTATATTGACTTCTCTGGATTCCAGTTTTTCTACCAGTAATTTTTTAACTGAAGGCAGGATAATCTTATTAAGTCCGGTAACCAGAGCGGGTTTTTTAAATTTAATATTTTTTTCTATTATTTCAAGGTATTCAGCGACTTCCGAAGAGACCATCCTTAATTTTCTGGTATTTTCTAATTTAAAAGGATTTTCAAGTTCTGTAATTATTGCCTGTGAGGCACAGACCTGATTTAAAGTATCTATAACTTTTTTATAATCATTTCGATATCTATTCTGTATATCAGTAGTATCGGGTATTTCTTTGAATATTATGGCAAAAAAGTTTTTTAAAGGACTATAGACAAAAGCAGAGTAATTTTTACCTGTCAATTTTGAGGATAAATTAAAATTTTGTTCTGTTCCGTTAATGGCAGTTCTGTAAAACTTTTTTATAAGTTCCTGCGCACAGTCTTTTTTTCTGAAAACAATTTCTGTAATTTTTTTACCTATTATATCTTTTTTTCTATAACAGGTCATTTCTTCGTATTTATCGTTAGCTTCCAAAAAGATACAGTCTTTGGGCTTGTTTTTGGAATCAACTTGATATTTAAAACATACAAAAGCATCACGCATTTTATTAAATATCATGCTCCAATTAAAGATACCCCGGTAATTCAGGGAATCAAAACAATAATAAATATTATCCTTAAAATTTGGAAAATATTCTTTCCCTGTGAGTATGAGTATTTTATTATCAATTAAATATTCCATAAGCTTATTTTATTTTTTAATATCTTCCCTGGTCTGGTTTCTTATATTAATTTTTTAGCTTGTCATTATTATTATAGATTATAGATTATAGGCTTAAATAATACCCCGGTCTTTCTATCGGGAAATCACCTATACTTATGGCCAGTTGGATTACGATATTGGAAAAGGAATATATTCCACTTAATTTGGAGATGTTATATAATAATTTTGAAATCATACCAGGTGATAATAATAAAATTAAGGTTATTTATAATAAAAAAGAAATAAAAAAATGATAAAAGTATTAATAGTTGATGATCACCCACTGGTAAGAAAGGGGATAAAAACTCTGCTTGGAGTCTATGACGACATAGAAGTCGTTGGGGAAGCAGAAAATGGTAGAGAAGCATTAGTAATGTGTGAAAAATGTAAGCCCGATATAGTACTTATGGATTTAATTATGCCGGAAGTTAACGGTATAGAAGCAACCAGAGAAATACTGAAGAACTGGGCATATATTAAAGTAGTTACCCTGACCAGCTTTTTAGATAAAAAACTTATAGAAGATTCTCTTAAAGCCGGAGCCATAGGGTATGTTTTAAAAAATATATCCGGAGATAATCTGGTCGCAACCATAAGAGATGCTGATAAGGGAAAGTCCACACTATCTTCTGAAGCAAGCGATTTTTTAATTTCAAACCTGAAAAATCCCAAGGTAGCAGATTATCAGCTGACAGGTCAGGAAAAGAATATTCTGGCCTGCCTGGTCGAGGGTCTATCCAATAAAAAGATTGCCCAGAAGCTGGTACTAAGTCTTTCTACGGTGAAATTCCATGTGAGTAACATATTAAACAAGCTGGGAGCATCCAGCAGGGCTGAAGCTGTTTCAATAGCTATGAAGAATAAACTGGTCCAATGACCAGTTAAAAAACTCTCCCTTTTATACTTTAAAAACTATACTTACTGCTATTACCATAATATATTTCTAAATTTATAATCACCTTGCAGATATTCTAATTGCTAAGAGAAAATAAATGGAAAAAATAAAATATTAATATTAATCGAAGATTTATTTGAAGATGTAGAAGCTATATATCCCTATTGCAGGATGAAGGAAGAGGGTTATGATATAAAAATTGTGGCTCCCATTACCAGGAGATAATATAAGGGTAAAAGGGAATTGTATTAAAATCTGATATTAGGAGGAAATTACTATGATGCCCATAGGACCATTAATGATAGAACACAGACTCATAGAGCGTATGATCAAATTGATGGAAATCGAGATGCAAAACATTGACAGAGATTCAAAATCTGATATTAGCTTCATAGAAAATGCATGTGATTTTTTAAAAACTTATGCAGATAGGTGCCACCATGGAAAAGAGGAAGATATTTTATTCAGCAAACTGAAAGATAAAAATTTATCAGAGGAGCACAGAGAAATTTTAGGCCAGCTGATAAATGAACATAAGCTTGCCCGAAAAACAACCTCTGAGCTTGCTGCAGTCAACCAGGATTATAAAAATGGCCTTAAGGACAGAGTGTCTGATATACAAAGACATTTAAAAGCCTTAACCGGCTTGTATCCCGAACATATAAAAAAAGAAGATAAGGTCTTTTTTATCCCCAGTATGAATTATCTTACGGATGAAGAAAAAGACGAGATGCTTGGCAGTTTCCAAGAATTTGACAGAAATCTGATTCATGAAAAATATAAAAGTCTTGTATCAGACTATGAAAAATCCGGGGAGCAATAAAATTGAAATGTTAAGCGATAAAGAAATAAAAAGTCTTCTGAAAAATTCCAAAACTATTGCCGTAGTGGGAATTTCAAGAGA
>DATBWS010000026.1:0-5291 GCA_036514675.1 Candidatus Hydromicrobium sp. | reverse complement strand
CCTGCTTGCACCTGATATTTATTTTACCCTGGATAAGGATCATCCGACAAAATCTCTGCTGTTAGAAATAGCAGATCCAAGGATACCCGGAGAGATTACCTTAAATAAAACAGGTCTGGAATCGACCGATACAGCAGGATTTACCCTCTATGATTCGAACGGAACCGCTGTAGGTTCCGAAAAGACAGTAACCGGAAACGGCTCTGTATCATGGACGGGTCTTAGCTGGGATACATATAAAATAGTAGAAACCACAACTCCGGCAGGATATGCACCTATAGCTGATATTACCGGAATAGTTGTTGGTCCGGTTCAGCAGGTCTACACCTTCGACAGAGTAAATACAAAGACTTCTGAGTTAGGCTCTATAACCCTGAATAAGGGTGGACTTGATTCAACAGATACAGCAGGATTTACTCTCTACTATCCAAGCGGCGGTCCGGTTGGAGGAGAAAGATTAATCACAGGCAACGGTACGGTGACATGGGCCGGTCTTCCATTCGGAACATATAAAATTGTAGAAACCACGGTTCCGGCAGGATATTCTCAAATGGCAGATATTACCGGAATAGAAATAGGTCCTGCACAGTTAAGTTTTAGTTTCGACAGGACAAATACAACAACACCTCCGCCCCCTCCACCTCCACCTCCACCACCTCCTCCCGGTATCGAGGTTTTGGGTATTCAGGAACTTCCGTTTACCGGATTGAATCCGATTATACCTATAAGCGGTATATCAACGATTATTGCCGGAGTGGTACTTGTTGTTATCTCTATAATAAGAAGGAAGAAGGAAGGTCTGGAGGAAATCGGAAATTAATATACAGCGACGAAAAAATAAACATACAGGGCAGCTTAGAAAGCTGACAATAGAAGACAATTAAATAGATAGTTCAAATATAAATAAGATAGCCCCGATTTAAAAATCAGGGCTATCTTATTTTCTGACTGGTTTATAATGTAAAGAAAATTTCTTAAAATCGTAAGTTACAGCACTTCTTTCCAGAAATTGCTGAGTACCTTTAAAAACTACTACTTAGTATAATTTTCCATAATTTCGATGATACTCGATGAATCTTTTAGCTCTTCTATGAAAAGTACCGCATTCTTCTCGATCAACATATAACCCTCTGGCTGATAGAATTCATCTTCTATGCTCAGGAGCTTTATTTCCGATTGACCGGCCTGCGATTCTTCTCCTGCCTGTGCCTGCTGCACTTTTATAGAGAAAGCATCTTCCAATTTTACATATTCATTGGTAACTTCGGTGATTTTACCAAAATATGCCTGACCGCTGGCTAAGAACACAACCTGGTAAGAATCTTTATAATTGATTAACTGCATAGCATTTCTGACGGTACCGTCCTGCCACAATGAAACACCTGTAAATATAAGTACCAGTACAAAAATCAGAACCGCAAAAGTAAATATAGCTCTACTATAACTTCCTGTCTTTCCTGCAGGTTTCGAAGAATTATTTATTTCTTTATCATTCATATATTGGTCCCTTTCTGTCTTTTAAAAAACAATGTAAATTTTACAGGATAAATAATATGAGGTCTATTATTTCTAGAAAGATTAAGAAGAAGTTCTTAAAAAGACCACCTTTGGCTATTCGATTTTGTTTTCCAGTAACCATTTATAGGCCGGTTTAACAATTATTGTTTTTTGTTCGATTTCTATATTTTCTTCCTCATCATCTGTCAATATCAGTCCTTTTAATATTGATAATTCACTCATTGCTATAAGCAAGCTTTTTATTTCTCTTTCCCTGGTTTTTTTATCAATTAAACTCCATGAGACCTGTATTAGTTCTTTTTCTTCAGTTTCTTTTTTTACAATAAAATCAACTTCCAGATTATTTTTTGTTTTATAATAATAAATTTCTTTTCCCATCATCTTAAGATGAAGAAATACGATATTTTCCAGTATTCTTCCGCTGTCTTTAGAAAATCTGAAGGATACGGCATTGGCAATACCGCTATCTATTGTATATATTTTTTTTAAAGCTTTTTGTTGTTTTTTTAGGGAATACGAAAATTGAAAAAGCTCAAAAATTAAAAATGAATTTTTCAAATAATCGATATAGGAAGAAGCAAGAGCAAAGGAAATGTCGAAGGTTTTTTTAAGTGATTCAAGCGATATAATTTTACTTGAGTTACTTAAAGTATAAACAGCTATTCTTTCCAATATTTCTTTTTCTCTTATGTTATATCGCATAACAATATCTTTTTGCAGGATATCGTAAAAATAATTTTTAACCAGTTCGGAATTTCCAGTTAAAACAATTTCCGGGAAACTACCGGTATCCATGTATTCATAAAAATACCTGGCAATGATTCTCTGGTTTAAAACAATATCTTTTCTGCCTTTTATATTTATATTTTTAAAAATTAGAAACTCACTGAAAGAAAGGGGGAAAACTTGATAAGACAGGTGTCTTCCAGTAAGAAGGGTTGATATTTCTCCGCTTAAAAGGCTGGAAGATGATCCGGTAATAAATATTTTGAACTCTCCGCTATCTCTTAGCTTGCGTACCACACTCTCCCATTGTTCGATTTCCTGAATCTCATCAAGAAAAAGGTATTTTAACTCCGGATTAAAATATTCTTTGAAGACAGAAATGAATTCTTCTATAATATGTGGCTTGTTATTTTCAATAAAAAAAGGATCTTCAAAGTTTATAAACAAATAATTATTTTTTAAATTAAGATGCTTAATAATTAATTTCAAAATAGAAGACTTACCACTTCTCCTTGGACCAATTAAATCAATTATTTCTTTACTTTTATAATCTAAAGTTTTTACAAGTGATCTATCTTTAAGTTCATCTTTTTCTATAGTTTTTTGCCAGAAATCTATCACTCTTATAATTTGCTGGTTATCCATAATGCTATCCCTTCTTAAATTTAATTAAGTAAAGTTTATTATAAAAGTTAATTATAGTCAATTACATATTATTATAATTGAAATTATGATAAGCCTCTTTTACTTATGCCGACAATTTTAAAACTTGACTTTATAAATTATCGGGTAAAAATACAAGCATGGTAAAGATATTATTTTAAATATGGCTAATCGGGTAGTTGTCCGGTGATCCTGGCGAATATGATAAGTCTTCTTGTTGCAAAATATTTTGGTGTGCATGTTGAAAGGACAAGGGAAGGGTAATCAGTGTTTTCAAGCACCGAAAGGTCCGTCGGAAGCACAGCTTCCTGACCTGTAACGATATAAGTGAATTCTTCATTTCCGGTTGTCTCTATTATTATCTCGTCGCCCTCTTCAAGCTCGTCAAGTCTGCTAAAAGGGGCGCCGTATGTGGTCCTGTGACCTGCGACAACACATGTACCTATTTCGCCTGGAAATGCCGAACCAACAAAAAATCCCGGTCCCTGTTTGAGGGTCCTGGAATCCGTGCCTTCATTTACCATCCATTCCATATCGATTTCGGGGATAGAGATCTTGAATGGAAGCTTTTGTTCCGGGTCGATAAGTTCGGTTTCTTCTCCTGCTTTCTGGCCATTTCCTTCATTGTCTCCGGTCCCGGGGGATGCAAGACCTTCACCCCATGAGGCGAGTACATCCGCTTCTCTTCTTACCATGACAAAGTTGATATAGAAGGGCCATATCAAGACTACGAGCCCTGCGATTATCAAGGCTATTCCGCCGTATCTTATAATCTTTCTTTTGTTTCTACTGAAAAAACTTTTCATTTCCATAACGGAAATATTATCATTATTTCTGTGATTTACAAAATTTATTTTCACAGTTCCACAAGTGAAGCCTCTTTTATATTAAAAAATATTTTTAAAAAATATGACGTGAAAATTAGGTAGTGGGTCAATTTGAAAATTATTTTTATAGACAGAAATAAATTTTTATGAAATACTTAGAACATGCAAAAGCGGTCAAGCAAGAATAAAACCGAAGATATTAACATGATAGCTGCTGATATTGTAAAGCAAACTACAGATAAACCCATTCCAAAATCCTCTCAAAAAAAATCCAAAGAAAAAAATCCTAACGCTGTTGCCTTAGGGAAATTAGGCGGCTTAAAAGGTGGTAAAGCTAGGGCAGAGAAGCTTAGTCCTGAAAGAAGAAAAGAAATTGCCCAAAAAGCTGCTATAGCACGCTGGAATAAATAACTATTTGAGTATTTTCAACAAATTACAAATTCCTGTACTATAACTTATAAGTTCAAGTGTAAACGTTGGAGACTTATAAGTTTAAACTGGTTTAATTGAACTTGTTGACAAACATAAAAATATATGATAATTTTTATGGGATAAATAAAAAGGGATTGCTCTGGTGAGAAAATATGCCCTCGCAAGCATTTAATTTTCCGAGTTCGATTCTCGGCAATTCCACCAGATCAACCCTTTTTTTAGGGTAACATAAGGTATATTGGTTGTCAAATATTATTTTAGAATGAATTCTTAGGGGAGGAGGTTATTATGAAAGAGGAAGAAAAAGACAAATTTGAAGCTTCTATCTTAAAATACATAGAAGAAGCTGAAAGGGAGAATGAAGAATTACAAAACAAGCAAGATGTTATTGTTGACAGAATGTTTGAGTTACAAGATACGATAAAAAATTTAAAAGAGACATTGCAATATCACCAGAAGAAAATAGGAAAATCAATTAAAAAGGAGAGATTTAGCAATGTAAAAAATTTGGCAGAGGCTTCGGCTATATTAATTGAGGAACAAAAAGAAATGAATATAGACCAAATAGTAAAAGCATTAAAAAAGGGTGGTTTTAAATTCAAAACTGAACAACCTGGTCGTGCCATATTTTTTGCAGTCTATAGACATCCCCATATAATTAAAACCGGAAAGGGTTTGTATAAGTGGGTGGAAACTAAAGAAGGTGAGGAAAATAAATAATTACGCTTTTATAGATGGACAAAATTTAGACAAAAGTATAAAAAAACAAGGTTTGAAATTAAATTACAAAAAGTTTAGAGAGTTTCTTTCTGATAAATTTGGAGTTTCAAAAGCTTTTTACTTTATAGGCTATATGCAGGAATATACTAACGGTTTTTATAAAGATCTAAGAGTATGTAATTATACTCTTAGTTTTCGAAAACCTGTAATAGATTCAGATGGCAAAATAAAAGCTAATGTTGATGCAAACTTAATAACTCATGTTATGATGAAATTAAATAGTTATAATAAAGCTGTGATTGTAGCTGGTGATAGTGATTATTATTGTTTATGTAAATATTTAATAAGACAAAATAAATTATGCCAAGTAATTGTACCCTGTAAGGCAAAATGTCCTAAGATATA
>DATBWS010000025.1:0-7967 GCA_036514675.1 Candidatus Hydromicrobium sp. | reverse complement strand
GGAGGACTTCCAGGGGATATGATTTTATATCATAACCACCTATTAGAATTTTACCTTTTTGCGGGTCATAAAGGCGTAGAATAAGGCTGACGATGGTTGATTTTCCCGACCCTGTAAAACCCACTATTCCCACCTGCATTCCTGCTTTAATATCAAAACTTATATCTTTTACTACCCAATTATTTTTGAAATCCCGGAAAAAAGTATCCTTAAAATCAATAAAGTCTGCTTTTATTAACCTTGCTGTATTTTTACTGAGTTCATATCTGAAAAATATATGATTGAAACTGATATTGCCCTGTAAGGTTTTTAAGGGTAATTGTTTTTTCGGACCGGTAATATCCGGTTTTATTCTGAATATATTGTTAATCCTGCCCATAGAAACGGAACCACGCTGGATTAAGTTAATGACCCACCCCAGAGATATAAGAGGCCAGGTAATAGAACCAATATAGGCGGAAAATTGAACAAATTGACCTATGGTTAAAGTTCCATTTATAACCTGTCTTCCGCCTACCAACAATACAACAAGTGTTCCGACTCCTCCTATAAAAATCATTGACGGCCAGAATACACTTCTTACTCTGGCAAGAGATAAATTTCTTTTCATATATTCCAGATTCAATTCTGAAAATGTATTTTTTTCATTTTCTTCCTGAGTGAATGATTTTATAACTTTTATCCCGGCAATACTCTCCTGGGTTCTGGCTGAAAGAGCCGCGTATTGTTCCTGGGATTTTTTAAATCTCTGATGGAGCATAGTACCCAGTTTATTCACCAGTAACGGAAGTATAGGAATGGCAATCAGTGAATAAAGTGATAATTTTACATTTATAAGAAACATAACGGTTAAGGTAGTTATAAAAACAAAAATAGTATTAAAGAGATTTAAAAGTCCCGGTCCCAGAAAATTCCTTACTGCTTCAAGATCATTGGTCATAAGGGCCATAATGCTGCCTGTTCTGGTATTGGTAAAGAATGAAGAGTCAAGTTTTTGCAGGTGTGAAAAAAAATCTGTTCTGATGCTATATTCAATTTTTCTGGATATACCTACAAGATTTTTTCTCATATAAAATCTGAAAATACCCTGGACCGCTGCTACTCCTACCAGAAGTACGCTGTACTTCAAAAGATTGGTATCTTCAGGGAAATTTCTTATGCCGTCTATGGCAAGCTTGAGTATCCAGGGGATGAGAAGTGCCAGAGCATTGGTCAAAAATATATATACAATACTACCTGTAAGGTGGAATTTATGTTTTTTCAGGTATTTTAAGAGTGTTTTTAGTTCCCTAATGGAAAGCCCCTTTGTATAAATATTATCTGTAAATTAATGATTATATTAAAATAAAATAGGTAAGTAAATTTTTTACCGGTGTCTTTCATTATAATTATTAATTGTATTTATAAGTAAAAATATTTTTACTTTAAAGTAAAAAAACATTTTATAAAATATTAAAAATCTTTTATAATATAGTTGACAATAATATTACTATCTAATAAAATTATAACCAAATAAAAAGGTTGGTGGGTGTATTGTTTAACGAATATGATAAAAGTTATCCAATAGAGCTTGTAGCTGATTTTTTGGGAGTAAACAGCAGGACACTATATTATTATGAAAAGTTTAGTCTGGTGTGCCCTTTAAGAAGAGGAAGGAAAAGATATTATTCGAAAACTGATATCAGATGGCTGGAGTATATAAGGGAACTTATGTATGACGAGGGAATGAATTTAAGATCAATAATTATCCTGATAAGAAGGAGAGATAATATAATTCTGGGGAAGTGTCCGGAAGATGTAGTCGAGTGTTTTAAGAATTACTTAATGCATATTACCAAAGAAGAGTAAATAACACTGTAAATATGGTTAATAGCTTTGGGGTGGTATTAATCTTAAGAAAATAAATAATTTAGAAAGGATGTATATAAAATGGTAAAAGCAGTAGGAATCGATCTGGGAACAACTAATTCATGTATAGCGGTTATGGAAGGCGGTAAGCCAACAGTTATAACTAACAGTGAGGGAAGCAGAACCACACCTTCTGTGGTAGGCATAACTAAAAAGGGAGAAAGGCTGGTAGGACAATTAGCTAAAAGGCAAGCAGCCTTAAATCCTGAGAATACTATCTATTCTATTAAAAGATTTATCGGCAGAAAATATAGCGAGGTGGAAAGTGAAAGAAAGATAGTATCATACGAGGTAAAGAAAGGCAGAAACGATCTGGCGGAAGTAGAGATAGGAGGTAAAAGTCATACACCTGAAGAGATATCGGCTATGATACTGCAGAAGTTAAAAACAGATGCCGAAAGTTATCTGGGAACTCAGATCACAGACGCTGTAATTACTGTTCCTGCTTATTTTAACGATTCGCAGAGGCAGGCGACCAAGAATGCCGGAAAAATTGCAGGACTTAATGTTTTGAGGATAATCAATGAGCCAACAGCTGCTTCACTGGCCTATGGGTTTGATAAAAAGAAAGAGGAAAAGATTTTAGTATTTGACCTGGGAGGAGGAACATTCGATGTATCGGTGCTTGAGGTTGGTGAAGGAGTATTTGAGGTAAAAGCGAGCCACGGCGATATGCACCTGGGCGGAGATGATTACGATGATAGGATCATGAATTATGTTGCTGATGAATTTAAAAAAGAGAATGGAATTGATTTAAGAAAGGACAGGCAGGCTCTGCAGAGGTTGATAGAAGCATCAGAGAAGGCGAAGGTGGAATTATCTTCAGTTATGGAGACAAATATAAATCTTCCTTTTATTACCGCTGATGCAAATGGACCAAAGCATCTTGAAGTAAAGATAACCAGGGCCAAGTTCGAGCAGTTAACGGCAGATCTTACTGATAGATGTAAGGAACCTCTGGAGAAAGCCCTGGAAGATTCCGGGTTGAAAACAAGTGATATAGATGAAGTGATCCTTGTAGGTGGAGCAACCAGAATGCCGGTTATACAGGAGCTGGTAAAGAATTATACCGGGAAAGAGCCTAATAAGAGCGTAAATCCTGACGAGGTAGTTGCAGTAGGAGCCGCCATTCAGGCTGGAATACTAAAAGGTGATGTAAGAGATGTAGTGCTTCTGGATGTAACTCCCCTTTCTCTTGGTATTGAAACTCTGGGTGGTATTATGACCAGGTTAATTGATAAAAATACAACTATTCCTACCAAGAAAAGCGAGGTATTTACTACCGCCGCCGATAATCAGACCAGTGTGGATATCCATGTTCTACAGGGAGAAAGGGATATGGCAAGAGATAATAAAACTATCGGAAGGTTCAGGCTGGATGGAATTCCACCTGCGCCAAGAGGAATCCCACAGATAGAAGTAACATTTGATATTGATGCCAATGGCATTGTGAACGTTACCGCAAAGGATACTGCTACCGGTAAGGAGCAGAAAATCACCATTACCGCAACTTCACATCTGTCGGATGATGAAATCGAAAGAATGGTTAATGAGGCAAAGGAACATACAGAAGAAGATAAGAAAAAACGCGGTCTGGTAGATGCAAAGAATAATGCCGACAGTCTGATTTATTCCACGGAGAAGTTAATGAAGGATGTAAGTGGCAAGGTTCCGGAGGATATGAAGAAGAGTATCGAAGAACAGGTTAAAGTTTTAAGAAAAAGCATGGAATCAGAGAATTCTGATGAAATAAAGAGAGAGACAGAAAAATTGCAGAACTTGCAGAATGAACTGTCGCAGAAGCTTTATGCGCAGGCTGGCACGGGTTCCGGTACAGAACCGGGAGGCCCCGGAGCAGGAACAACAGGAGGCCAGCAACCAGGCGGCAAGCAGGAAGGTAACGGAGAAGAAGAGGTAATCGATGCCGAATTTGAAGCGAAAGATGATGAAAAAAAATAAATACTAAATAACGATGTTAATCAGTACTTGAGAAAATATGTGTTTTAATACCTGCCCATAGCTATATTGGATGGTTATGGGCAGGTGTGTTTATAAATGATTTACAGGTGAATGTAAATGGTTGACTATAAAGATTATTATAAAGTATTGGGTGTGAATAAAGGTGCATCACAGGATGAAATAAAAAAGGCTTACCGGAAACTGGCCCGGAAATATCATCCCGATGCAAATCCCAACGATCCTAAAGCTGAAGAGAAGTTCAAAGAGATTGGGGAAGCATACGAGGTATTAAAAGACCCCCAGAAGAAGTCCAGATATGATCAACTGGGCGCAAACTGGAAGCAATATGCCAGTGCAGGTGCAAGTGCCGGCTGGCCCGGCGGCGGAGGGAGAACCTATACCTATGATTTTGGAGGAAAAGGTTTTAATTTTGAAGATCTGGGAAGCGGCTTTTCGGATTTCTTTGAAATGTTTTTTGGAAGAGGAGCCGATGAGAGATTTTCTGATTCCGGTTCAGATTTTAGTTCGCAGTTTGGCAGAGGAACCCGGACCACTACTATGCAAAAAGGTCAGGATATGCAGTCCAGCCTCAGTATAACTCTAAGGGAAGCATACTCCGGCACGCAGAGGTCGCTTAGACTGCAAAGAGAAGAAAAAGTAAGGACTATTAATGTAAAGATACCTAAAGGCATTAAGGATGGCGGAAAGATCAGAGTGACAGGAGAAGGTGAAAAAGGTTCCACCGGCGGACCGGCCGGTGATTTATATCTGATTGTTAACATTGCCCCGCATAATTTTTTTACCCGAAAGGGAGACGACCTTTATTGTGAAGTGCCTGTTACAATAAAGGAAGCCTTTTATGGTTCAAAGATTGATATGCCGACTTTTAACGGAAAAGTCATAGTAAAAGTTCCACCAAAAACACAGGGTGGCAAAACCCTCAGGTTAAAGGGAAAAGGAATGCCTAAGCTAAGAAGCAGCGGATTTGGGGACCTGTATGCGAAAATTAAGATGGTTCTGCCGGAAAAATTAACCAATGAACAGAAAAAGCATTTTGACGAATTTGCCAGCAGTTATGATGAAAATCCGAGAAAAAATATTGTTGTATAAATTTCAAAATACTAATTATATTGCGGGAGTGATTTTACAGTATGCAGATGGATAAATTTACCATAAGAGCACAGGAGCTGCTTTCTCAAGCTCAAAGGATTGCCTCTGAGAACGGCCACCAGGCCATAGATGATATTCACCTGATGTCGGCTATGCTGGAGCAGAAGGAAGGAATAATCATACCTATCCTGAAAAAACTGGAAGTCAATATAGATGATTTCTCGAGCAAAGTAAATGATGCAATTACAAAACAGCCTAAAGTAACCGGTCAAACGGCGCAGCTGTATATCAGCCCTGAATTGAACAATATTTTAAATAATGCATTCAGTGAGGCTGAACAGCTGAAGGATGAATACGTTTCCTCCGAACACATTTTGATCTCGCTTGCCCGGAGTGGCGGAAAAGTAGGGCAGCTTTTAAAGGAATATGGTGTTACCAAAGACAGGATATACCAGATCCTGGTGAGCATAAGAGGCAGCCAGAGAATTACAGACCAGAATCCCGAAGATAAATATCAGGCGCTCAAAAGATTCGGAAAAGATATTACTGAACTGGCCAGAAAAGGGAAACTGGATCCGGTAATAGGAAGAGACGATGAAATAAGAAGAGTGGTGCAGGTACTTTCCAGAAGAACCAAAAATAATCCGGTTCTGATCGGCGACCCCGGAGTGGGTAAAACTGCTATTGTTGAAGGGCTGGCTAACAGGATAGTATCAGGAGATGTTCCCGAAGGTCTTAAGAATAAAAAGGTAATAGCTCTGGATATGGGGTCTCTGGTAGCCGGATCCAAATACAGAGGTGAATTTGAGGATAGGTTAAAAGCCGTACTTAAGGAAGTATCAAAGGCTGAAGGTAATATTATTTTATTTCTGGACGAACTGCATACGGTGGTTGGAGCAGGAGCTGCCGAGGGTGCTGTGGATGCCTCGAATATGTTGAAGCCAATGCTTGCCAGGGGAGAGCTTCATGCTATAGGAGCGACAACCGTTGATGAGTACAGAAAATATATTGAAAAGGATGCAGCGCTGGAAAGAAGGTTCCAGCCCATTCAAATAAACGAACCATCGGTAGAAGATACTATCTCCATACTCAGAGGGTTGAGAGAAAAATATGAAGTGCACCATGGAGTCCGGATTAAAGATGCTGCCCTTATATCGGCAGCTATTCTTTCGGACAGATACATATCCGACCGATTCCTGCCTGATAAAGCCATAGACCTGATAGATGAGGCCGCTTCCAGGTTGAGAATTGAAATAGACAGCATGCCCACAGAAATTGATGAAGTGGAGAGAAAGATGAAGCAGCTTGAAATAGAAATCCAGGCATTAAAAAAAGAAAAAGATAAGGCTTCTTCAGCCAGGATGGAAAAGATTAAAAAAGAACTTTCCAATCTTAAGGAAAAAAGCGATTCTATGAAAGCTCACTGGCTGCAGGAAAAAGAGATAATAGGAAGTATCAGAACTCTAAAGGAAGAGATTGAAAAAACCAGGATAGATGCCGAGCATGCTGAAAGGGATGCCGACCTGCAGAAAGCAGCAGAGCTTAAGTATGGAAAACTTCTGGAACTTCAAAAGAAGTTAAGCGAGGAGAATAAAAAACTGGAGAAGCTGCAGAAGGACAAAAAAATGTTAAAAGAAGAAGTGGATGAGGAAGATATTGCCGAAACTGTTTCTAAATGGACCGGTATTCCGGTTACCAGATTAATGGAAGCAGAAATTGAAAAACTGGTTAATATGGAAGAGAGATTAAAGCAGAGGATTGTGGGGCAGGACGAGGCTATATCTGTAATCTCCAATGCTATAAGAAGAGCCAGAGCCGGACTTCAGGACCCAAACCGTCCTATTGGCTCATTTATATTTATGGGACCGACCGGAGTTGGTAAAACTGAGCTTTCCAAAGCTCTTGCCCAGTTCCTATTTGACGATGAAAGAGCAATGGTAAGAATAGATATGTCCGAATATATGGAAAAGCATACCGTATCCAGGCTTATTGGTGCACCTCCC
Organism: Candidatus Hydromicrobium sp.; assembly: GCA_036514675.1. GTDB lineage: Bacteria > Actinomycetota > Humimicrobiia > Humimicrobiales > Humimicrobiaceae > Hydromicrobium. Next base: position 987 of record DATBWS010000025.1, on the reverse strand, counting down.
GGATATGTTGGATATGAAGAAGGAGGGTATCTCACGGAAGCGGTGAGAAGAAAACCATATACTATTATTCTTCTGGATGAAATAGAGAAAGCTCACAGCGATGTCTTTAACATATTGCTTCAGATAATGGATGACGGCAGACTTACTGATGGACATGGAAGAACGGTTGATTTTAAAAATACGGTCATTATTATGACTTCCAACATCGGCAGCCAGTGGATAACCGAACTGGGAGATAAGGATGAAGAGGAAATGAAGAGAAGAATTACGGAAGCAATGAAGAACAGCTTCAAGCCGGAATTCTTAAACAGGGTGGATGACATTGTCATTTTTCACCGGCTGGGAATTGATGAGATAACAAAAATTGTTGAAATTCAGATTGAAAATTTAAAAGAAATTTTAAAGAACAAGAAACTTAGTCTTGATATAAACGATAAAGCTAAAAAGCTACTGGCAAAGGGAGGATTTGATCCGGTTTACGGAGCAAGACCGCTAAAAAGGGTAATACAGAACGAAGTTCAGAATAAACTGGCTATAAAGCTTTTGAATGGAGAGATAAAAGAAGGGGATAAAGTAACTGTAGATGTAACCGGCCCGGAGGGAAGACTGCTGGATATTAAAGTTAAAAATAAAAACAAGTAAAATCCTATGTTGTAATTTGTAAATTACTTTTACTACCAAAAATTTATTGTTCTTCTTTTGAAAGTGCAGTATCCCGGGGCAATTCTTCCTTTCCGGTGCCGAATAAATCATCAGCTTCATCAGCCAGTTCCAGAAACTCTTTTTCCATCGCTTCATTAATATTATTGATGATATTTTTATAATTTCCCGGATCAGTAAAATCCTTAAATTCCTCTAAAATGTTTTCAGCAATGGGATTGATTGGTTCCCCGATAAATATGTTTATCTTTCTATAAGCATTCATAATAAGTGAGATTATTCCTCTGCTTATCCTGTTGGTCCATATCCATTTTTCGCTTTCAGGGC
>DATBWS010000024.1:0-20518 GCA_036514675.1 Candidatus Hydromicrobium sp. | reverse complement strand
CTTCCTCAAGGGGTTCTATATTAAATTTATCGTTATCTATAGAAGTTTCATTCTGTTTTGTATTTAATAAATATCCCTTAAGAGAATAAAAATTAATTCCTACCCATAATCCGGTAGAGAATATAAATATGACCACTATAATTGAGATTGCTACTCTCAAAACATTTTTTTTCATAATAGTATCACCTGATTAATTAACATTAAGCATTTAAATTATTATTGTAAATAAGCAAGTGGATTCTGCGGACCCCCGTTTATTCTGACCTCAAAATGCAAATGCGGACCTGTAGTCCATCCGGTAGAACCGACCAGCCCGATAACCTGTCCTCTCTGCACAAACTGGCCCATAGAAACATTGATGCTGGAAAGATGTGCATACCAGGTAGCAAAACCTCCTCCATGATAAAGCATAATCGAATAACCATATCCGCCAAAATAGCCAGCCTGTACTACCTGACCCCCATCCGCTGCTTTCACCAGAGTCCCATAAGGAGCTGCCAAATCTATACCCGAATGAAATCTATTATAACCAAATATAGGATGGTATCTATTTCCGAAACCGGATATCATTCTGCCAGCCACAGGCCATGCAAATTTTCCCGAAGGAGCTGAACCGTACTTATAACTCTCAAGAATTCTGGTAACCTCTGCCTCTTGAATCTCAAGCTGCTTCTCCATCTGTATAAGAGCATTTTTATTGGCAGTGGTTTTGGAAAGCAAACTCTTCTTTTCATTATATATACCCTCAACTTCATTTGCCTTCTGTTCGGCCTGAGTAACCAGCTTTTCGACTTTGCTTTTATACTCTTTTTGTTCTTCCCTTAAATCTATTATGGATTTTTTTATTCCTATAGTTGCATCTCTTTTTTCCTTGATTGACAGGATATTTTCGGTATCCTTTTCCGCAAAAATATTCATAAGCTTCAATTTGGATATGAAATCCAGGAAATTTTGTGCCTTAAGTAAGATTTCCATTATGTTGCCGCTTCCATTCTTATAAATAGCGGTAACCCTGTCATTCAATATTTTTACTTTTCCTTCAAGCTCGTCTTCTATCCTCTTGAGCTCTTCTTCTTTTAAAACAAGCTCTATGGTTGCTTTATCCACTTCACTTTTTGCACCAGCTAATTTTTGATTAAGACCGTCCAATTCTGACAACGCGCCCAGCAGTTGATCCTCTACCTGATTTACTTCATTAATATACTGCTTCTCTGTTTTTTTTACTTCCTCAATTTTTTCCTTGGCTTCTTCTCTTTCCTTTTGTATCTGTTCTAATTCTTCTTCAAGGGTTTGAGCATAAATAAATTTCGGAGATACAATAGAAACAAGATTAAAGCTGGAGACTGCTATAATAATTATTACAAATATGGCTATAATGTTTTTACTTTTAACAATCATATTATTTCATTTTTTAACTGGAATTATTTTAATACTAATCAAGAAAAATTGAAAATTCGAAAGACTCAGGGCGTTTTTAAATCTTTACATACCTTCTCAGGGCAATAGCACTGCTTAAAATCCCTATCAGGCCTCCTATTATTGCCACACCTATATATACATATAATACAACACTGCTGCTTCCGACTATGGCCAACTCCTTTATACGCATCGTATCCACGATCACTCTCTCGCCCCTGATCAACAGAAAATTACCTACAAAATACAGCAGGATAATTGAAATGATGCTTCCCACAAATCCTTCAAAAAAACCTTCAAATAAAAAAGGAATTCTTACAAACCAGTTAGTGGCACCTACCAATTTCATTACTTCGATCTCTTTCCGGCGGGCGTAAATAGAGAGTCTTATGGTGTTGAATATCAAAACAATAGCCGCCAGAAGCAGTACTATTATTACAAGAAGCGCTATGGTTCCGACAATTGCAGTTATGGAAAATAATTTATTGACATAATTCTTGCCATATATTACATCGTTTACCCCTTCTATATAGTTTCCATCTTTATCCATAAACTTCAACGCCACCTGATCGATTTTTTCGGGACTACTTAAAGCTATTTCAAAAGAGGCCGGCAGCGGATTGCCTTCAATTTCTTTTAAAATATCACTACCTTCATTCTGCTCCCTAAATCTTTCCAGAGCCTGATCTTTTGACACATAATTTACAGAATCAGTTTCCTCCCAGCTTAATACTTCCTGTTCGATATAATCCTTTAACTCTTCTGAAATATTATCTTCAAGATATACAGCCAGTTCCACCTCGCTTTCTACCGATTTTATTATACCCTGTATATCGTATACAATTATTACAAAAAACCCGACGATGAATAAAGTAATAGCTACAGTGGTAATAGCAGTAAATCCCATAAAAAAGTTGCGTTTAAGGCTGGTAAAAGTCTCGCTAAAAAAATATTTGGGTCTTACCATCAATCTCCATACACCCCTCTCTTCTGATCTCTGATTATTTCTCCTTCCTCCAGCTCAACTACTCTTCTTCTCATCGAGTTAACAATATTCCGGTCATGTGTAGCCATAAGTACCGTAGTTCCAATAAGATTTATACGGGATAATATCTTCATAATTCCTTCTGATGTTCCCGGATCCAGATTGCCGGTAGGTTCATCGGCAAGAAGTATTGGTGGCCTGTTAACAAATGCTCTTGCAATAGAAACTCTCTGCTGTTCACCACCCGATAGTTGATGGGGGTAAGAATTTATTTTGCTGTATAAACCTACCAGTTTTAAAACCTGAGGCACCTGAATTTTTATCTCGTAAACTGGTTTTCCTATAACTTCAAGGGTAAATGCTACGTTTTCAAAGATAGTTTTATTTGGCAGAAGTTTAAAATCCTGAAATACACATCCTATATTTCTCCTGAGTTGAGGAATTCTGTTTGATTTAAGATTACAGATATTTCTTCCTGCTATGTATATACTGCCCTCACTTTCATCAATTTCTTTTATAAGTAATTTTATGAAAGTAGATTTACCCGACCCGCTTGGGCCCACTAAAAAAAGAAATTCTCCTTTTTTAATAGCCAGATTGATATTCTTAAGTGCCGCAGTAGAGTCTTCGTATATCTTACTGACTTGTTTAAATTCAATCATATTCATTTCATCTTGTCTCTTTTATCTTCCCTGATTTTAATAATGAAGAGTTTACGCTTTGTATAATTTTTTTTCAAGAAAACCTCTTATCAGCAAATCTATATTGCCATCTAATACTGACTGTACATCTCCGATCTCGATTCCGGTTCTATGATCTTTAATTAACTGATATGGTTGAAGAGTATAGCTTCTGATTTGATTCCCCCATCCAATTTCTTTTTTTTCTCCCCTTACTTTATTAATTTCTTCTATATTTTTTTTCCTCTCCAGCTCAAAAAGCTTTGATTTTAAAATCTGGATAGCTGTCTGCTTGTTTAGCATCTGGGATCTTTCATTCTGGCACTGCACCACAGTATTAGTAGGAAGATGGGTAATCCTTACTGCCGAATCAGTGACATTTACATGCTGGCCTCCGGCACTGCTTGACTTAAAGGTTTCGATTTTTAGATCTTCTTTATTTATTTTTATGTCTATATCCTTATCCAGAAACGGTATCACATCCACGGATGCAAAAGAAGTATGTCTTCGTTTGGAAGAATCAAAGGGTGAAATTCTAACCAATCTGTGGATTCCTTTTTCCGAATTCAGCAGTCCGTATGCATTTTTACCGGTAACCGTAAAGGTGATATTCTTTATCCCTGCCTCTTCACCTGCCTGATAATCATTAACACTATAAGAAAACCTTCTTTTATCCATCCAGCGTGTATACATTCGAAACAGCATCTCCGCCCAATCCTGTGATTCCGTCCCTCCTGCCCCGGGGTGAATATTAACTACCGCCGGATTAGAATCATATTTACCGCTTAAAATTACTTTTTCTTCCAGATCATTTAGTGAATTCTCTATATCGGTCAGATTTTCTGCCAATTCTCTCTCAAGGCTCATGTCCTCTTCACTTTTAAGTATCTCCAGCGCTAACTTGCCATTTTCCATCTTTTCCTCTAAATTTTCAATATCACTGACTGTTTCTTTAAGTTCAGCAATCTCCCGGATTATTTTTTGCGCTTTATTACGATCTTCCCAGAATTTTTCGGATAGAGTTTCACTTTGAAGGTTTTTAAGACTGGTAACTTTATTATCTATTTCAAAGACAGTTCCTTAAAAAAACCAGCTTTTTCAGTAATTTATTCAATCTTAAATTATAATCCTCTAGCATTGAATCCTCCCGGCTTATTTATTTATATTAAGTTACTTCCCGCAGCATTTCTTATACTTTTTCCCGCTTCCGCAGGGGCAGGGCTCATTTCTTCCAATTTTTTTTGCAGGAACAGGCTTTGTTCTTAAAGTTTGCACTCCGGATTTTAAGGGGCCGCCGGTGACCATATTCGTTACTTCATGTCCTCTTACAGCATTTTGTTTTTCCTGTTCTTCCCGGGTCACTATCCTGACATTGTATAATAATCTTACCGTATCAAACTTTATTTCCTCTATAAGCTCCTTAAAAAAATTAAATGCTTCGCGTTTATATTCAACCAGTGGATCCATCTGACCAATAGCTCTCAGGCCTATGCCTTCCTTCAGGTAATCCATTTCCAGAAGATGGCCCCTCCACATATTATCGATGACATTTAACATTACTATTTTTTCCAGTTTTCTTATAACAGGGGAGGAATAGTTTTTTTCTCTTTCCTCGTAAATCTGATAGGCTTTTTCTGTTAATTTTTCTTTTAAAATACTGATATCCCATCTATCCTTGCCCAATTTTTTCCCGTCTATGACATCGGCTATAGTATTAGTGGAAAATAAAGGACTCATATAATTAGACAATGCGTCTAAATCCCAATTCTCCGGGTAATCCCCGGGGTTTATATGGATATCAACACCTCTTGCTATTACGTCTTTGATCATATCTAAGGCTACCGATCTCAAATTCTCTCCCTCCAGAATGTTTTTTCTTCTGGTATAAATTACTTCTCTCTGCTTATTCATAACATCATCATATTCAAGGACATGCTTTCTTATTTCAAAATTTCTCCCCTCGACCTGTCTCTGTGCATTTTCAATGGCTCTGTTTATCATAGCATGCTGTATTGGTACATCATCCGGAAAATTAAATGTCTCCATTATCCTGTAAATTCTTTCCGATCCAAAAAGTCTCAATAAATCATCTTCAGTGCTCAGGTAAAACTGGCTTGAGCCTATATCTCCCTGACGGCCGCTCCTGCCTCTGAGCTGGTTATCAATTCTTCTGCTTTCATGTCTTTCAGTCCCCAGCACATGAAGGCCGCTAAGCTCTACTACTTCTTCGCCAAGAACTATATCCGTACCTCTTCCTGCCATATTGGTGGCAATTGTCACTGCATTTTTTTGACCGGCTTTTGCAATAATTTCTGCTTCTTTTTCATGGTATCTTGCGTTTAAAACCTGGTGAGGTATACCTCTCCTTTTCAGCAAACCGCTCAACCTTTCAGATTTTTCAATGGATATAGTTCCCACCAGTACCGGCTGGCCTCTTCCATATCTTGCGGTTATATCTTCTACTACTTTATCAAATTTTGCCTTCTCAGTTTTATAAATTAAATCAGGAAGATCCTCTCTTATCATTGGTCTATTAGTAGGTATAACCACAGTTTCAAGATCATAAATGTGCCTGAACTCAGCTGATTCAGTCAGTGCGGTACCGGTCATTCCTGCCAATTTATCATACATTCTAAAATAATTCTGAATAGTGATGGTGGCAAGTGTCTGATTTTCATCCCTTACTTTTACTCTTTCCTTAGCCTCTATGGCTTGATGAAGGCCTTCACTATATCTTCTGCCTGGCATCAATCTTCCGGTAAACTCATCAACAATAACTATCTGGCCATCTTTTAGCATATAATCCACATCTTTTTTAAATAGATGATAGGCTTTAAGAGATTGGTTTAATGCATGTATATATAAATAATTGGAGGGATCGTATAAATTTTCTATACCTATTATTCTTTCAACTTTCTCAACGCCCTCTTCCGTAATTGCCGCTGTTTTTACTTTTTCGTCTATTTCAAAGTCTTCATCTATCTTCAGCTGGGGCACTATTTGCGCGAACTTTCTGTAAATTTCAGTAGTTCCATAAGCAACTCCGGAAATAATAAGAGGAGTTCTGGCTTCATCTATAAGAATGCTGTCAACTTCGTCAACAATGGTATAATAGTGTCCATCCTGTACCATATTTTCCTTATCCATCACCATATTGTCTCTTAAATAATCAAACCCGAACTCACTATTGGTGCCATATATTACATCAGACCGGTACTGCTGCTTTTTTTCAATATTGGGCATCTCATGCCAGATAAGACCCACTTTTAGCCCCAGAAACTTATAAATCGCACCCATCCATTCGCTGTCTCTCTTTGCCAGATACTCATTTACCGTTACCAGATGTGTACTCCTGCCGGTAAAGGAATTCAGATACACAGGAAGCGTTGCTGCCAGTGTCTTTCCTTCACCTGTTTTCATTTCTGCAATTTTCCCATCAAAAAGAACAACACCTCCCAGTATTTGAACGTCAAAATGGCGCATATTAAGAGTTCTTTTTGCTACCTCTCTTACCACTGCAAAAGCTTCCGGCATCAATTCCTCCAGTTTTTCTCCCCTTCCATATCTCTGTTTAAAATCCCCGGTCTTTACAGCCAGCTGGTCATCAGTAAGTAAACTTATATCTTTCTCAAGATTATTTACGGCATTTACTATTTCTTCATATCTTTTTACTCTTTTACCTTCACCAAATTTAAGAATGTTTCCAATTTTTCCGAGCATTTTCCATCACCTTCATCATATTTATTTGAGTTATAGAGCAGGTTCTATCAAACCATAATTTTGATCTTTTCTTCGGTATACTACCGCAGTTCTTTCAGTCTCAGAATTTATAAAAACAAAGAAATCATGCCCCAGCAGCTCCATTTGTAATATTGCTTCTTCCGGAGATATCGGTTTCAAAATAAAAGTTTTTGTCTTTACTATTGCTTTACGAATTTCACCATCAATATTTCTGTTTCCTGGCCCAATATCCTTAAGTTCGGTAGCTTCACTTTGATTATTGCTCTTTCTTCCCTTGCTTATCAACTTCTCTCTATATTTTTTTACCCGTCTCTCTAATTTGCTAGTAACCTTATCTACAGCTTCAAAGACATCAGTTCCGGAATCGGTTGCCCTTATAACTGCACCCGCTGTAAAAACAGTGACTTCCGCGAGATTATTTAGATTAATCCTTGGATTTTTCTCAAAGATAAATTTTACTTCCAATTTTATTACTTTATCTAAAATTTTAATTACCTTATTTTTAATTTTCCTTTCCACATAATTCCGGATTTTTTCATCTAACTCAATATTCTTGCTTTTAATAATAAACTCCACTCTTTTCCTCCTTGGTTCTTAGTATACTTAAAAAATTAGCGTCAAGAATGTTTTAATTTATTTATAAATACATTACTTTATTACTACAACCCTTTTGGCTATATTGCCCCTCTCATCTTTTTCAAATTCAAATTCTACTTTCTGACCCCTTTTTAATGTTTTAAACCCATCTGCCTCTATAGAAGAGTAATTTACAAAAACATCTCCGGCTTCTTTTGATTCCGTTTCTATAAAACCAAATCCATTCTCAGGACTGAACCATTTCACAATTCCCCTTAATCTTGCCACTCTGATTATATCCCCCTCGCCAGAGTTAATAAATAAATTCTATCCGCACCTGCTTTTTTTAAAATACCGGAAATTTCCACCAGTGTGCTTCCGGTGGTCCAGACATCATCCACCAGCAGCAGATTTTTACCGGAACAAAGTAGACAATTCTTCACTTTAAATGCTTCTTTTATATTGTTTTTTCTTTGCATATAATCAAGTCCCTGCTGCTTTATAATTTTTTTTATCCTTAATATATTACCAGCAAATGGAATTTTAATTAACCTTGATAATAATCTGCATAATATTTCCATATGTTTACCTGGAACTGTTTCTATGTAATCAATTTTCTCATATTTATAGTTTCCAATATAAGCCAGCTTTAAAAACCCGGCAGTAACTTCCTTTAGATCATATATTCTATTATATTTGTATTTCCTTATTATTTTTTTTATTACTCCTCCGTATATAGTAAAACTCCTGTGCCTATAAAAATTGAAATCCTCATTCTTGCAAAAACTACACATTTTATCATCCGGATTGATTCTGGATAGCGGCCTGCCGCAATAACTGCATACCTTATCACCGATCTCTTTAATTTTGGATGTGCATTGCCGGCAGAGTAATTCAGGACCAGCTTTTCCACAAACAGCACATAAGGGCGGGACAAAAATATCTTTAAAAATACTTATAAAATTTTTATTAATTTTCTGCGGTATTTTCTGTATCAATATCAATTACTTTATCGGACATAATTTTTACACTTGGATGGATTTTTATTCCATCTTTTATAATGCTTCTGGAACCTATGACCGCTTTTTCCAGAATGGAAGCTTTGTCTTTTATTTTTGTATCGTATCCGATGATTGCGCCAATCAGTGAAGCATCTTTCCCTATATAACCACTGCCCCACTTTATACCTCTATACAAAACTGCCCTTTCATCCACAACTGTATTATTACCCAGAATTATAGGACCAAAAAGCTTTGCATCTTTTTTTATGGTACAATTGTCCCCGATACATACCGGTGGAATTATTACCACACCTTCCTGAATTTTGCAATTCTTTCCCACCCAGACCCCTTCTTTAATTTTTTTTCCGGGAATGCTGACCTTAACTTTACCTTCAAGTGCATCAAAATTACCCTGCTGGTACTGATCCAGACTTCCCACATCATTCCAATATTGATGGTGACGGTAGCCGTAGTACAAAACATTTTTATTTAAAAGACTTGGGAAGATACTCTTGCCAAAATCGCAAAATCGCCCCCGGGGAGGTAGATAATTAAATATTTCCGGCTCAAAAACATATATACCGCTATTTGCCAGGTTTGACTCAGCCTCGCCACTTAAAGGTTTCTCCTGAAATCCTTTTATTCTCTTATCATCATCAAGTAATACCGCGCCATATTGAGATGTATCCTCCACTTCAGTTAAAATAAGGGTGGCCACACCGCCTTTCTCTTTATGAAATTTTACAGCATCGGTTAAATCAATGTCGGTAAGAGCATCTCCGCTTATGACTAAAAATGTATTTTTTCCAAAAAAATGCTCTATATTCTTCACCCCTCCTGCAGTTCCAAGCAGTTCTTCCTCATAGGAATAAATTATACTTACTCCCCATCTTGATCCGTCTCCAAAATAATTTCTTATTTCATCAGGATACCAGTGAAGGTTGCAAACAATATCGGTAAAATTGTGCTTTACCAGAAGTCTTATAATATGCTCCATGACCGGCCTGTTGACTATAGGAGCCATCGGCTTGGAAATTAGATCGGTTAGCGGCCTCAACCTTGTTCCGAGACCTGCGGCCAGTACCATAGCTTTGTTCTTGTCCATTACCAACCTATACTGCTTTCGTTATTTATCTCTTATCTTTAAAAATTTTACCAATATTTTTTTTATAAGGAGGGTAAATTATGCCATTTTCAGTTATAATCGCAGTTATTTTATCAGCTGGTGTAACATCAAAAGCGGGATTTTCTACTGCCATAAATTCCGGTATGATAACTTTCCCCAAGATTTCTCTCACTTCTTTTTTATCTCTATATTCTATAGGAATATTATCTCCACTTTCTATTTTTATATCAATAGTCGAAATCGGCGCAGCAATATAAAATGGTATCCTGTAATGTCCGGCAAGTATGGATAAACTTAAGGTACCTATTTTATTTGCCGTATCACCATTTGAAGCTATTCTATCTGCACCAACCAGCACTGCGTCAACATCTCCCTTTGACATGAAATACCCGGCCATATTATCAGATATGATAAAAAAAGGAATTTTTTCCTGATGAAGTTCCCAGGCAGTAAGTCTTGCTCCCTGTAGAAGTGGCCTTGTCTCATCTACTATTACATTTGCTACTTTACCCTCTGCATTTAAACTTCTTATTACCGCAAGCGCAGTTCCATAACCCGAGGTCGCCAGTGCTCCTGCATTACAGTGAGTGAGAATTTTAATTTTACTATTTACGCCCTCAAATATCTTCTTTCCATTCTGACCAATTTTCCAGTTAATCTCCAGATCCTGTTTTTCGATTCCTATAGCTTCCTCGATTAACCTATCTTTAATTTTTCCAACTTCCAGACCCTTACTGCTATCCAAAACTTTTTTCATCCTGTCCAGCGCCCAGAATAAATTTACAGCTGTCGGCCGTGCCCCGGAAAGCAATTTTATATTCTCATTTATATAGCTCGCGAACCTTTCTTTATTTTTCTCTTTAAATTTTAAAGCTGCCAGCGCAATACCATAACCGGCGGCAACTCCAATTGCAGGTGCTCCTCTTACAACCATATCTTTTATGGCTCTGGCTACACTTTCCGCTGATTTGCAGCTTACATATATTTCTTTAAAGGGAAGTCTCCTCTGGTCTATTAACTTTAAAACATATCTTTCCCACTTGAGGGTGCATACTCTGCTCTTAAGCGGATAACGACTTATGTCCCCATCTCCCATGAACTAAGATATTCCTCCTGCTCAGGTGTTAATATATCTATTTTAATTCCCATGGCTTTAAGTTTGAGCTCTGCTATCCTGCTATCGATTTCTTCCGGAACTGCATAAACTTTTTTTGAAAGACTGCTGCTATTTTCAAAAATATACTTTGCACTTAAAGCCTGGTTTGCAAAACTCATATCCATAACACTGGCTGGATGGCCCTCTGCTGCACTCAGGTTCACCAGTCTTCCCTCGGCAAGAACATATATCTTCCTGCCGTCTTTCATAAGATATTCTTCAACAAAAGGCCTGATTTTCTTTTTTGATGTGCTATTTGCTTTAAGGTAGTTTAAATCAATTTCAGCATCAAAATGGCCGGAATTAGCTAAAATCACACCATCTCTGCAACTTTTTAAAATTATCTCTCCTATTACATTTTTATTACCGGTAACCGATAAAAAAATATCTCCTACTTTTGCTGCTTCCCTGGAATTCATTACATCAAATCCGTCTAACTTGGCTTCCAATGCTTTCAGAGGATCTACTTCCAATATTATCACCGAAGCACCCATTCCTTTCGCTCTTGTAGCCACTCCTCTTCCACACCAACCGTAACCGACTACTACAAACTTCTTACCTGCCAGCAAAATGTTGGTTGCCCTCAAGATTCCATCAATAGTACTCTGTCCGGTTCCATAGCGATTATCAAAGAAATGTTTGGTTTTGGCATCATTGACTGCAACAATCGGGTAAAAGAGCACACCTTTTTTTTCCATACTTTTAAGTCTTATAACTCCGGTTGTTGTCTCCTCTGTACCGCCATAAACCCCTTTTAGTAATTCTTTTCTGCTGCTGTGAATAGTTGAAATCAGGTCAGCCCCATCATCCATCGTAACCTGGGGCCTGGTATCAAGCACACTGTTTATATGCCGGTAATATGTTTTATTATCCTCTCCCTTTATGGCAAATACCTTAATCTTAAAATCCTTTACCAGTGAAGCTGCTACATCATCCTGAGTGCTTAACGGGTTGGATGCACATAAAGCCACATCAGCTCCTCCCTCTTTTAAAGTAATCATAAGATTTGCTGTTTCCGAAGTAACATGAAGGCAGGCTCCTATATTCAGATTTTTAAGAGGTTTACTTTTTGAAAACTCCTTCTTTATTCCCTGCAGTACCGGCATTTCTCTTGCTGCCCATTCTATCTTATTCTTACCTTCTACTGCTAAACTGATATCCTTTAAATCAAAATTCATCAAAACTTTCCTTTCTAAATTTTTTTATTTCACTCACTTTTAGTTCAATTTTGCAAGTTCGGCCTTAAGTGATTCTATTTTTTCCACCGGACCAGGGTCTATACCGCTCAGGAGCGCCAGATACACACTGGCTACATCTCCAAGATACATTGTTGACAATGCTTTCGCCAGTTTCGATTTTCCTTCTACCGGTACTTCTACAATTTCACATACATTTTCCTTAATAAGGTTTAAAGTCACTTCGATACGAGTCTTTATCCTTATTCCCTCTTCCTTCTCCCTTAAAACCAGAAGTATAAATTTCCCGGTGGTTTCTTTTAGTCTTTCCCAGCCAACAGTTTCATTATGATTCAATTCCGGAAACTCGTTCCACCAGCAGGGAGTTTTTGAATTTTCATTAAATTCACACTTTAACCTGTAGGCGACCGCAGCCAGCAGTCCTTCCGTTCCATATATTATCGGTAAATAACTTGAAATTTTTAAAGCCAGTTTCTTAGCAGGATTTTTATCAATTCCAATTTCCCTTTTGTAAAGGCTGGCTTTTTCCTTAATCAGGTCCAGAGCCTCTTCTATATCCCGGGAATGTATGTTTATTATATTAAGATAATCCAGTGCAAGATAAGCGGGGAAAAACAAATAGCCAATAGCACCTCTGGGCTGCACCCCTGCGGGTATTTTTATTATAGTTTTGTTATTGCTTCGGGCAATGTTTTCCAGTTTACCGCCGGAACAAACGATAAGAACCTCGCATCCACGCTCCAATGCCTTATCAGTTGCAGAGATTGTCTCTTCAGTATTACCGGAGTAACTTACAGAAACTACCAGCCAGCCGTTTTTTATAAAAGAAGGCAGATTATATCCTTTTACAATCTCGACCGGTATATTAATGTCATCTTTTATTAAAGCTTTAATAATATCACCGGCAAATCCGGATCCCCCCATGCCCAAAAGAGCAATACCGCTGAAATTTTTCCCTTTTATTTTTTCTAAATCAGCTCTACCGGCAATCTCTCTCGCATCCAGCAGCTGCAGGTAAAAATTTTCTTCAACTTCGAGCATTCCATTTTTATCAATTTCTTTAATCCTGTCCAGATTATCTAAAACATTCATTATAGATACCCTCCCTTTAAGCTTCTTTGAATTTCATTTCTCTTAAAACATCCTATCTTTTTAAAAGACGCTGCTTATGATTTTCTTTCCCAGTTCCTGAAGATACTTTATCTTTTTATCACTTTCACCCTCTGTATATATCCTTACCATCGCTTCAGTCCCGGATGGCCTTATCATTACCCAGCTGCCGTCTTCCATAATATATTTGTAACCATCCATGGTGATAACTTTTCCGGCACCGGCTCCTTTTAAAATATCAGGGATGCCCCTCTCCAGAACAGACTTTAAATTTTCTTTCTGCTTTAAACCAATTTCATAGTCAATCCGGTTAAAGACAAAATATCCGAATTCATTATAAATATCTTCCAGAATCTGGTTTATAGTCATATTCATACTGCATATTATTTCCAGAAGTTTCAGGCCCATCAGCATCCCATCTCTTTCCGGCAAGCCTCCTCCTGCCCATAAGCCCCCGCTTTCTTCACCGCCCATAATAACTCCGCCTTTTAGAATTTCTTCTGCTATATACTTAAATCCCACAGGAGTGGTAATGAGTTCCAGATTATATTTTGCACATATTTTATCCACTATAGAGGAAAGATTTATAGATTTTACTACTTTGCCTTTTATTTTCTTTATGCGGGCCAAATACCACAACACTATAGCATAAAGATGATGCGAGCTGATATAGTTGCCATCCTCTCCCAGAGCTGCAATCCTGTCACCGTCACCATCCAGACAGATAGCCATTTTACATTTTTTGCTCTTGAGAATGTGTTTGGCTTCAGCGAGATTATCTCCAATGGGTTCTGGATTTATGCCTCCAAAAGCCGGATTTAAAACCGAATGTATTTCTATAAGATTTTTGGGACCAAACGTATCAAGAATATTTTTAAATATGCCCTGGGTTGCACCATACATTGGCTCCAGCAGCAGTCCAAAATCAAAACCTTTTATGATATCCCTATTTATCTGACCGAGAATAGTTTGACGGTAACTGGATAAAAAATCAACTTTTTTAATACCATTATCGTTTCTGCTCCCTGGATATAGAAACTCCCTATAGCTTGCAGTATTTTTTGATACTTCGCTGACTTCTTTTTCAACTTCCCCTATTATATCCATGGTAGCCGAGCCGCCAAAAGGACCTTTGATTTTATAACCATTATAGTAATAAGGATTATGACTGGCGGTAATCATAATACCCAGATCAGCCCTTTTTTCAAGCACAGCATAAGAAAGAATTGGCGTAGAGATAATTCTGTCAGAAAAGTAAATGCTGACATCATTAAGCCCAAAGACTTCTGCTGCTGCTTGAGCAAATTTATCGGAAAGAAACCTGGTATCATATCCTAATACCACACATGGTTTCCGGTTGCTTCCCACTTTTTTCCGAAGGTAATTGCTAACTCCCTGGGTAACAATTCTTACTCCCTCGAAAGTGAACTCATCAGCTATTATCCCTCTCCAGCCATCGGTTCCGAATTTTATAATTGTTTCTTCCATTAAATATAACCCCCTCCGGCAGTTGAATATTACATTAGTTTTTTTAAACAATCATAATCAAATTCAACCATAATCTTTACCAATTCTTTAAAACTAACCTTTGGTTTCCAGCCCAGTTTTTCTTTAGCTTTAGAGCAGTCCCCTACCAGAAGGTCCACATCAGCTGGCCGGATAAATCTTTTATCAGTTTTTACATACTTCTTCCAGTCAAGATCCAGATATTGAAAAGAAGCTTCGACCCAATCTTTTACTGAATGCGCCTCTCCAGTGCTTATAACATAATCTTCCGGTTTACTTTGCTGGAGCATCAGCCACATTACTTCAATATAATCTTTTGCATATCCCCAGTCCCTTTTTGCGTCTAAATTACCCAGATAGAGACTGTCAGCCAATCCCAGTTTTATTTTCGCGGCCCCGTAAGTAACTTTTTTGGTAACAAACTCCAGGCCGCGCCTGGGAGATTCATGGTTAAAAAGTATACCACTGCAGGCAAACATATTATAACTTTCCCTGTAATTTACAGTCATATAATGACCATAAACTTTTGCCACTCCGTAAGGACTGCGGGGGTAAAAAGGGGTCTTCTCATTCTGGGGAATCTCTCTTACCTTCCCAAACATTTCCGAACTGGATGCCTGGTAAAATTTTATATCTTTATTCATATGTCTTGTTGCCTCCAGCATCCTGGTTACTCCAAGTCCTGTAAATTCACCGGTCAGGACAGGCTGTTTCCAGGATGTAGGTACAAATGACATAGCGCCAAGATTATATATCTCATCAGGCCGTGATTCTTTTATGGCATCTATTATGGACAACTGGTCCAGCAGATCAGCCTGGACAAATTTCAGCCTATCCCTTATATGTTCTATTCTATTAAAATTCTCTACCGATGAACGCCTTACCATTCCATAGACTTCATACCCCTTGTCCAATAAAAACTCTGCCAGATAGGAACCATCCTGACCGGTAATTCCGGTTACCAGTGCTCTCACTATTGTCCCCCCTCTCATTTTTAAAAAATTTTATCAGTTAATTCTTTCAGTCAATTCTTGATTTAAAAAGTAATCTGCCCTGGTGCAATATTAGAATTTATATTAATCTTGATGCCGTTTTTTAATATATTGTTTTTTTCTATTCTGCTATTATCACCAACTATAGAATAATTTTCAATGACCACATTATCACCAATATTCACATTATTTGAAATTATTGCTCTTTTTATAAGGCATTTTTCCCCAATTTTACAATTGTTAAAAATTATACTTTCAGATATCTCTGTTCCCCTGGATATAAAACAATCATCCCCAATTACTGTAAGAGGCATTATTTTAGCATTTTTTTCTATTTTTGTTTTTTCGCCAATAACTACCGGCCCGGAAACAAAATTACTTTTTAAATATTTTGTGTCTTTCCCTATATATATATCTTTCATTACTTCTTTATAGGGAAATTTAAAATTTACTTTTTTACTTAAAATATCACAGTGAGCCATCAGATATTTTTGAGGTGTCCCAACATCCAGCCAGTAAGAATTAGAAACATAACCAAAAACTCTATATCCTTTATCCAGAGCATCAGGGAAAAGCTCCCTCTCGAAGGAGTACCTTTTGCCTTCTGGTACGAGTTTCATTATATGTGGTTCTATAATATATATTCCGGCATTAATTAAATTAGTAATAATCTCCTCCTGCTTCGGTTTCTCAAGAAACTGTATGACTTTACCTTCTTCATCAATAGGCACCTGACCGTAAGATGTAGGGTCTTCAACAGGAGTCAAAGATATAGTGATATCCGCCTTTTTCTTCTTATGGAAAGCCATCATATCAGTTAAGTTAAGTGAAGAAAGAATATCACCATTAAATACCATAAAACTATTGTCGTCTAAATATTTCTCCACATTTTTTACTCCTCCACAGGTATCCAGCGGTTCTTTTTCCTCAACATAGGTAAACTTCGCTCCAAACCTGCTACCATCCCCAAAATAATTTTTAAAAATTTCAAGAAGATAACCTGCGGAAAAAATTATATCTTTGATCTTATGAGATTTAAGCCAGAAAATAAAATTTTCCATAAAGGGCTTGTTTACCAGCGGAAGCATTGGCTTTGGATTTAAAAAGGTAATCGGGCGCAATCTTGTTCCCTCCCCGCCAACTAATATTACTGCTTTCAATCTAACTCCTTTTCATCCTTGATTTAGATTTTTTAACTGGTTTCCTTCCTCCAGTAATCAAGTGTATCCTTAAGTGACGTTTTAATGAAATACTCGGGAGCCCAGCCGGTATGAGTTTTTAATTTACTGTTATCTCCGTACATTGATTTAACATCAATTGCTCTGAACCTCGTCCGGTCAATCTTCACTTTGATATCCGACCTTTTGCTTAACGATATAAGCATATCAAGCAAATCTGAAATCTTTCGCTTCTTCCCTGAACAAACATTATAAACCTGACCTGCACAACCTTTGTTTATTATATAATTGTATGCTCTCACTGCATCTCTTACATCAAGAAAGTCCCTCTGCAATTGGATGTTTCCAACCCATATTACCGGTTCCTGTTTGCCGCCATCTATTAGTGCTATCTGCCTGGCAAAGTCCGAACATACAAATCTTTCAGACTGACCCGGACCAATATGATTGAATGCCCTGCTTATAAATACCGGAAGTTTGTATGCACTATAATAAACAGAAGAAAAAAAATCCAGAGCTGATTTGCTTATAGCATATGGATTTTGAGGATAAACCCTGAAATCTTCATTGACTGCTTTATTTACACTGCCTGTTTCTCCATATTCTTCAGCAGTACATGCTACAAGAACCCTGCATCCCGGGCAAAAAGTTTTAAGTCCCTCTAAAATATTTATTCCTCCTAAAACATTAATCCTGAAAGTTTCTACAGGATTTTCCCAGGAATAACTGACCGAGCTTTGAGCAGCGAGATGATATACTTGATCAGGTTTAAATTTCCTTACGATATTAAAAATTTTATGTCTATCGGTTAAATCTGCTTCTGCAAACTTTATTCTTTGAGGAAAATCACCCGAATCAAAATTTTTAAAATTCATGTCTATTCCCAGAATTTTATAATTATCTTCTTTAGTTAAATATGTGGTAAGATGTTTCCCGGCAAATCCCGCAATGCCTGTTATTAAAATTCTTAAAATAATTTATTCTCCCGGATACATTTTTCTAATTTAATGATTATTTTAATATAAAATCTTAAATTTAAAAAACCTAAACTTATCAAATTCCTTTAAAAACAAATGGAGCTGCGTTTTTAAAACTGTATTATTTTTCTCTTTGAAAAGGAATTTTTCACGATGGAAAGAAATAACCTGAAACCAAGGATCAATATCAACAGCGGTATTAAAATAATTCTCCAGTCTTTTCTATAATTTTTCCAGAAAAAATAAAATACACTCTTTTGCATTCTAAAACTTGACTTTATTTTTTTGCCACTGCTGCTTCCTGCAACATGATGCATTATTAAGGCTTTAGGGTAGTAATAGACTTCCCAGTTTTTCTGCCACATTCTATAACAAATATCCAGATCTTCGACATACATAAAATATTTTTCATCAAGAACTCCCGTATCTTCCAGAGATTTTTTCCTTATAATCATACAGGATCCTGAAACCCAGTCCACTTTAAAAGTATTATCCCTGCAGATATCGGCAAGTTTGTATTTTTTCGAAAAAGGATTATGGGGAAAGATATCTGCCAGTATGGTATGAGCAGCAGCGTTGAGTAGAGAAGGAAATCTCCTGCAGGATAACTGAATAGTTCCGTCGCTATTTACTATTTTTGGTCCTGTTATTCCGACCCAGGGATTTTTTTCCATAAATTCTACCAGGTTATCCAGTGATTTTTTATAAACCCTGCAGTCACTATTCATAAGGAGAATATATTTTGAGTTGGATTTTTCTATAGCTCTGTTATTTGCCGCTGCAAACCCGATATTTCTGCTATTTGATATCAGGGTTATTTCCGGATAATTCTTTCTTACGAATTCGACAGTACCATCACAAGAAGCATTGTCAACAACTATAATTTCATACTCCAGTGCCGGGGGATCTTTCAATATAGAATCCAGGCATTCCCTTAAAAAATTTAAGCTATTGTAGGAGACAATGCTTATGGTTATAGTTGGAGCTTTACTTTCCTCATTTTTATTAAAATCCTGCATTACTTTAATTTAAATTAATTTTAATATCCTGAATTATACATCTATCAGACTATTTAAAGGTACTATAAATTATTTTATTTTAATATTATATTTAGAAATAATTAAATAAAGGTTTGTCATTTGGTGCTAACTTAGTCTTTTTTGTGTCCAAATGGTGAGTTTGTGTCAACTTACCTATTTTTTATTTTAAAATTTTAAAAATATACGAAAAGACAAATATGCTATTGCTACCTAGAATCGATTAATGACCCTCGTAGCTATCTAGCATTTTTAGATTTTTTTATTATCTAGTTAACTGGATGATCCTGTATGATTCAATTAATGCACTACAGAATAGTAAAATAAATACAAGAATAAAAATAATTTCTTCAGAGGTAGATAATTTAATATCCTTCCATTTTTTACTCTTAATTATCTTTTTACCATCTGAATACCAGAGAGTAAATTTGAATGATGCAACAGCTACTAATAGATATGCTGTAAGCTCCAAAAATCCGGCGTGGTGGAAGACATCAAAGATACCTATAAGTCTTGACATAAAGAGAAGGAGCTTCGGTTACAACTTCAAAGGACCATGTTCCAAGGTAAAGAGCAGCCAGGATAATGATACCCAGGAATGCAATATATCCAATTGGCACAAACTTTTCCTTCGATATTCTATACTTATGCGCAATCAAATTGGCACCAATAATAAGAGATGTTGGAATGAGATTGTATCCGAATATCTGAAGCGTTGAAATCCATAAAGTAGGAGAAAATTCCAATCTACTTACAACAGGATGTTTACCTCTTAAAAACGCATCAGGCAATAAAAAGTAACTTAATATAGTTACTGATATAAAAATTAGAAGGAAGGATACATACATCCAGCCAATGCGCTTGTAGATATTATCGTCTACTACACCATTGATTATTTTTTTGAATGGATTAATTTTTCTTATTTTCCCTGCCTATTGCTGTTTTTATTCTTTGATAAAGGGTTAAACCAAATTGTTAAATAAATTTTCAATTGCTAAAAGGAAGTCTCTGGCAGATTCTAAAGCATGTTCCGCATCTTCTCCAGTCGAAATAAAACTTAAATTATACTGGTCATCATGCCTTATTTCTCTGCTGTGATCCAATAATTCTACCCATTTCTTATCAAGTTTTCCTGTTTTGACATACTTTTCTTCAAGATATCTTGCCACACATGCATGGCTCTTTTCACGGTAACCATCAACAAAGAGAATGGACCTAGCTGCATGAAACATTATCATATAAGAAGCCAGTATTGAAGAATTAAATGCAGCTCCCTTTAAAGAGTTTTCAGCTTCCTTCAACCACTGGTGTGCCTTTTTCATAGATTGCATAGCTTTATCTTTTGAAGGAGGAATTTTTCGCAATAGATTTGCTTTTATACAATCATTAAAATCAAATGGCATCTTTTCCTCCGTAAAGTATGATTGAACCAAACGACAGAGAATGATAAAAAAGTTTATCTTCTTTTTTCATCCTTTCAATCTTTTTCGTAGTTAAAAATAGTGGTTTTACATTTCTTATTTTTCTATTCATTTCAGCTGTTAGAGATGCAGTTTTTTCATCACCCACTTCTTTAATCTTTATCCAGATATCCACATCGGAATCTTCTGTATTTTCTCCCTTTGTACAACTACCGTAAAGACCCACTGCTTCCACAAAGTCAAATTTTTTAAAAATTTTACTATCTATATTTACCAAATTTATTAGAATCCTAATACCCCTTGTTATAGCAGAATCAACTATCATATATTTGCCATTTGATCTTTTAGAGATGCCTTCTTTTGATAAAACATCAAGATATTTGGAAACCAATCCTTTACTGACCTTAAGTTTAGAGGCAA
>DATBWS010000023.1:0-5203 GCA_036514675.1 Candidatus Hydromicrobium sp. | reverse complement strand
TTATATTCCAATTCGAACCTACGGATGCACATACAAATGCAATTTCAGTATCTTCGAGTCCGCCAGAATAGGTAACCGATGGTTCAATAACTTCTTCTTCCTCTTCTGCTGCTTCCTCCTCTATTGTTTCTTCGGACACTTTCTCATCAGCCAATTTACAACCACTAGCTAAAAGCAATATAAATATTACGGCCAGAAATGATATTATTTTTTTCATATCTTCCCTCCGGTAATCAAGACTTTTTTTAAAATAGAAAGCGCGACATATAACTATAAAGACAATTAATTATTAATACTTTGATTTAAGAGTAAAATGTCTATACGTCTAGAATATCTATGCTGCTCTCAGAAGAACTGACCCGTTCGAATCTGGTCTTCATTAAATCAAGCAGTGTCGAAGAAGTGGGGTCTACGTTGTTTAATACTGCAAGATAAACGCTTATCCAATCTGCAAGTAAGATGCCGGAAAAACCTTTTATAGCGTCATTTGGACCTTCCAGCAAAATTTCTTCAAAGTTAATTCTTTTTTCTAACAGAATTCCCTTAAGTATTTCCACTCTTTTTAAAGTTTCTTCTTTCGAGTCTTTGTCTGTAATAAAAAGTACAAAAAATTTATTTCTTAGTTCGTGTTTCATACCCCATGCAGCTATTTCATCATGATCAAGCTCGGGGATAGTATTAAAATGCGCGAAGTTTTTACTGTTAAGGCAAAGCTGGCTTTTTAGCCAGTATCCTACTGTTCCGGTAAGCATACTGCTTCCATATATAATCGGGATGTTACCAAACAAATTGACAGCTGTTCTTTTAGAGATATTTTTATTTGTTTTTACATCCGGGCTCAGTTCACTTGATAATCCTGATAAAGTGTTTTCGACCTCATCCCAGTCAATTCCCAGAAGACATTCTTTTCTGTCACTGCAGATGTCCACAGCACCCGCTTTGTTTAATATATTCAAAACAAAAATATAGATGTAACCTGCTACTATTCTTGATATGGTATCTGATTCGTATTCAATAAGTCTTATATTTTTATTATTGCCGGCTATGTTTTTAAGTTTGCCACCGGTGGTAATTGCAACCACATCGGTACCTAATTCAAGGGCTTTATCTACTGCTTCGAGCACTTCAATCGAATTTCCGCTGTGGGTTACGGCAACCACCAGTGTGTCCTTATTTACCCAGGAAGGCATGGTGGATCTTGAACAGAGAAAGACGGGAATATTTACCCTGTTTATCTCTATTGAATTTATCAGTCTGTACACTACATTGGATGAGCTGCCTACTCCCAGAATAATTGCATTTTTAAACTTTTTAGTGAATGATAATTTTTGTTTCCTTATAATATTTTCTGCCGCTTTAAACTGTTTAGGAAAATCATAAAGAACCTTTATCATTTTTTCCGGTATGCTTTCGAGAATTCTTTTTTCGTTATCCAGTAAATCCATTGATCTCCTTTAGAGAATGATAGAAGTAGAATAAAGAATTACTTTTTATTTCAGAATAAATATTATAATATTTATGCCAATAATACAATTTTACCGGGTAAAAATGATTCTTAAAGATCTTGCTTTATGTCTGGACAAGATTTTTAACAGGCACGTTGCTTTAATCTGGGATAAGACAGGTCTACAGATTGGAAATCTGGAAAAGGATATAAAAAAAATTCTTGTGACTCTGGATATAACCAGTGATGTAGCAGATGAAGCAGTGAGCACAAACTCTGGTTTGATACTAACCCATCATCCATTGATATTTAATTCTCTTGACACTATCTTAAGTTCAAGAACCGGTGAGAAAGAAATACTGGAACTGGTAGAAAACGGAATAGCAGTTTACTCTGCTCATACCAATTATGACCTGATGACAGGGGGATTAAATGATTTTGTTGCCGGTAGTCTGGGTTTTACCAATATAGAAATAATCGAAGAGCGGTATGAACAGTGGTATAAATTTGTTGTATTTGTACCGGGAGAAGCAGCGGAGGAGATTAGAAAAATTATCTGTCAGCATGGTGGGGGCAAATGGCAAAATTATTCATGCTGTACTTTTAATGTAGAAGGGAAAGGTACTTTCATTCCTCATAAGGGATCAAAACCTTATACCGGTAAAGTTGGTTATATGAATTATGTCGATGAGGTAAGAATAGAGTGTATTGTAAATGAAAGAGAACTGGGTAGTCTGATTGATGCAGTCGTAAAGGCTCATCCCTATGAAGAAGTGGCATACGATGTCTATAAAATTGAGAATAAGTTTAAGGGAATAGGGCTTGGGAGATGGGGAGAGTTAAAAAAACCGCAGTCTTTTAAGAGTTTTACAGAAAAAGTCAAGCAGGAGCTGGGAATTGAAGTTTTTAGTTGGATGTGTAAAAAAGATATAAAAGTGGACGATAAAAAAATCGGTAAAGTAGCATTGGTGTGCGGCAGCGCCAACTCTCTCACTCAACGCCTGGTAGGTATAGACTGTGACCTGGTTATAGTAGGTGAAATCGGCTATCATAATGGCCTACGGATCATAGAAAGCGGTAAAATACTTATTGCAACAGGGCATGGCAGCAGTGAGGCTCTGGCTATCACCGGCATGTCAGATAAACTTGAAGATTTTCTTAAAAAAGAAAAAATTGAAATTGACATATTAAAAAGCAAGTTGGGATATAAATCCTGGAGGTATCAGATTGATTGAACCGAAGTTTAATGTGATAGATCTGGTAGAATTGCAGCTGATAGAAAATGCAATTTCTGCAAGGTCTTCTGAGATAGAGAATATTAAAAATAATAAAGAACAGGTTTCTGCACGGGAAGAATTAGAAAGAACTAAGGAAAAATTTGATAAGATAAATGGTGTATATGCTGAACTGGAAAGCAGGCGTAAAAAATTAGAGGATACTGTTGAAATGCAGAATGCAAAAATTAAAAACAATGAGAATAAATTGTTCAGCGGCACTATTACCAGCGCAAAGGAACTGGAAAATTACCAGGAGGAAGTAAAGATACTACAGCAAAAGAATTCGGAAATGGAAGATCGGATACTGGAACTTATGATTGAACTGGAAGAAATATCGGATAGAGTAAAGCTGGCTCAGACAGAGAAAGATAAAGCAGAAGCGAATGTTAACAGGATAAATAACGAGACAAATGAAAAAATAGAGGTTTTAAAAAATATCGTAGGGGGATTAAAAAAGAGAAGAGATGATATTATTTCAAAGATACCTGATGATTATTTAAAAAAATATAGGGAACTTAAAAGTAAAAAAAGCGGTATTGCTGTTGCGGTTCTGAAAGATAATTTTTGTAATGTATGCAATATGCAGATACCGGCGATTGCAGCTGAAGAGATTGAGAATATAGACGAAATCTACCGGTGTCCGTTATGCGGCAGGATGGCTGTAATTTACAGGAATGAAATCGATGTTATAAAAAAGGAATTGGAATCTTAAATGGCAGAGGAAGCTATCCAATATTTAAAGATATATTTTGATGGGGGTTCAAGAGGAAATCCTGGCCCATCCGCAGTTGGTGCCGTGGTATTTGATGACAAAGGTAATAAACTCGAAGAGCTGAGCGCTTATGTTGGTAAATATACCAATAATATAGCCGAGTATCTGGCACTGGAAAAGGTTCTTGATCTGGTGGAAAAATACCATTGTAAAAAAATAATGCTTTTTACCGACAGCAAACTTCTCAGTAATCAGATTAAGAAAGTGTGGAAGATAAAAGACGGTAGTATTTTAAAAATATATTTGAAAGTGTCCGAGAAGCTCGCTAAATACGATATGGTGGACTTAAGACTTATCCCAAGGGAACATAATGTAGAAGCCGATAGGCTTGTAAATAAGGCACTGGATAAAAAAGAGTTAACTTATGACGGGGAATCAGAAATAAATTTTGGTAATTTAGATGACTAAGCCCGTATTGATTTTTCAATAAATATCTGTAATATATAACCGGAGTTAGCCGAGTAGTCGCGCAGGTTTTGAAGGCAAGGACCCCAAGGTACTAAGTAGTCTAAGGACTCCAGATGTATGACTACCATAAGTTAAGAGCTGAAAGTAGTAAAATTAAATAAACTAGTATTGGTTGACCTTCTTTGTCTCCTTAAAAATTATCAATAAGCTTTTGAAAATACATCCTGTTTTTTTAAAAGAATTAAACTATCTAGAAATCTGATTTTAATAGCAAAGTTTGAAATATTTAAATACTTATTATAAGAGACGTATTATTTAAACACAACGTTGAATTAATAATAGGGCCGTAGATTAATACTTGACATACATAAAATATAATTTATAATGTATACATATACCCAGTAAGGGTATAAATTTACTGGGGATTTTCCTTTAATTCTGGAAGAAGGCTACGATAGGAGGTGAATAAAATGACAGAAAAAGTGATAGACCCTATTTGTAGAATGGAAATTGACGAGAGTGAAGCAAGAGCAACTTCAGTATATAAAGGCAAGACTTATTATTTCTGTTCAGAAAGTTGTAAGGAACAATTTGATAAGAAACCCGAGTAGTATTCAGAAGAATAGAATAGTAAGGGATGTTGATAAGAAAATTTTTTTAATTTTCAAAAAGAGAGGGGCATGAAAATCATTACCCTCTCTTCAAAAAGAGGAAAGAATGTTAATAATATTAAGGAAAGTAAAAGAGACTAATTTAACAAACTTATTATCGAAAAATTAAGCGTAAGGGAGAAGATTATGTGGGGCAAAGCGAAAGATCCTATATGCGGGGTAAGAGTTAAAAAGACAACCCCTTACAGTTATGAATTAAATGGCAAGACTTTCTATTTTGATTCAGCAGCTTGCAGACAGACCTTTATAGATGCTTCAGAGAGTTTTCTTGGCAAAAAGAGAAAGGTAGGATTGATACAAAAACTCTCTGAAGCAGGTGACGGAAAGCGTAAAACCTGCCACTAGAGAATTATGAGATTTTTAAATAAAAAACTTGTGGAGTTTTAATTATTATTTTCGGGGGTAGTTTTGAATATGGAAAATGTAAAAGAAAAAATTTATACCAGTGAAAATATGGCTAAAGATCCTGTCTGTGGTATGGTCGTACCAAAGAAAACGGGTCTCAAAAGAAAATTTGGTGAAAGGACTTATTACTTTTGCAGCGAAAGTTGTTTAAGAACTTTTGAAACGCCAGAAAAAGAACTCAGAGATATGAAAAGAAAAGTAACGATAGCGATTTCTGGAGTTTTAG
>DATBWS010000022.1:0-2555 GCA_036514675.1 Candidatus Hydromicrobium sp. | reverse complement strand
TCGTTCAAAATAAACACATTGAAAAGCCGAGACAAAAGGACTTTGAGTCACATCTGAATCCCAGATACACATTCGACAATTTTATCAAGGGAGAAGGAAATCAGCTTGCCCGCGCTGCAGCTTTAGCTATAAGCGATAATCCGGGAGGTACTTCTTTTAACCCATTGTTTGTTTATGGCGGTGTCGGGCTAGGAAAAACTCATTTAATTCAAGCAGCCGGAAATAAAATACTTGAGACTTATCCCGAAAGACGGGCGATCTATCTTTCATCGGACACTTTTACAGTTGATTTTGTTGAGGCAATTCAATCTAACAAGGTAAATGAGTTTTCAGGTTTTTACAGAAGTATGGATGTTCTCATAATAGATGACATTCAATTCCTGATCGGTAAAGAAAAGACCCAGGATTTGTTCTTTCATGTTTTCAATACTCTTCACCAGTCTAGAAAACAAATAATTCTATCCAGCGACAAGCCACCTAAAGAGCTAAGGGGGCTTGACGAAAGATTAATATCAAGATTCCAATGGGGCTTAACAGCAGATATTCAGCCACCAGAACTTGAAACAAGGCTTGCTATTCTTAAGAGAAAATCCGACGATTATGGAATGACTATTTCTATAGAAATACTGGAATACATTGCCAATAATATTACCTCTAACATTAGAGAACTTGAGGGATGCTTAATTAAGCTACTTGCAAGCGCTTCGTTGAATTCTGTTAATATTGATATCGATTTAACCAAGAAAATTGTGAAAGAAATTGCTACCGATCGGAAGGTTAACATCACCATAGAAACTATTACTAAGATAGTTTGTTCCTACCTTAACATTACGGAAGATAAAATAAGGGATAAGTCCAGAAAGAAAGAAATTGTGCTGGCACGCCAGATAGCAATGTATCTTTCAAAAGAATTAACCAGATCCTCTCTAAAATCTATTGGTCTCCAATTTGGGGGAAGGGATCACTCTACCGTTATACATGCTCACAACACTATAGAAGACGCTATGTCAAAAGACCCATCTATGATATCCCTGGTTAAAACACTGAAGACCCAAATAGAAATATTATCCTCTTAAATATCAAATATTTTTATTAAATAAATCCGCTCTTTAAACGCTTTGTTGGTGTTTATTAACATGTATATAAAATGTTTACAATTAAAATTAAAAAACATTTCTCTATTAAAGAGCTCTTAATAATATTTTACTAACTATCGTATGTTTATAAATAAAGCCTTTTTAAGGTATTATAATTACCCGGTATTCTCCTGTTAACATATTAACATGATATTTATTTATTATTAATTTTTATTTAAATATATTATTAATAATAATCCTGCTGTTATCTGGAAAAGAAATTATAGATTTGTTCCACATCCCACATTATATAATTGAGAAAATTCATTGAGATTGGCACCTTTTTTTAGTATTTTTATACGTTTCTAAAGGAGATAATTCAATGGAATTCAAAATAAATAGTAAGATACTGGAAAAACTACTATCTAAAGTTATACCCGCAGTACCTTCCCGTACTCCAATGCCTATTTTGGAAAATTTTCTATTCGATATAAAAGACGGTATGCTCACAGTATCTTCTACAGATTTAGAAATTGCATTAAAGTCTTCCATAAATGTAGCTGCAGATGAGAATGCAAAAATGGTTATACCTGCCAGGTTGATTTATGATATAATAAAATCACTTGGAGATACCCATATACATTTTAAGACAGAACAAAACACCAAAATAGTACTTTCAACCGAGAGCGGCGTTTATAATATTAGCTATACTTCTCCCGAAGATTTTCCCGACATACCCATAGTTAATAAGGAAAAAGAAATTACACTAAATGGAAATGATCTTAAAAAACTTATAGATCAAACTTCTTTTGCTATGAGCAAGGAGGATATGAGACCCGCAATGACCGGAACTCTTTTTGACTTTTCAGAAGCCGGTCTCCGCTTTGTTACAACAGATGGTCACCGCCTGGTTAAATATGTTAACAGGAATATAAAATTTAATAAAGAGGAACAGTATATAGTTCCCGAGAGGGCAATATCCGTTCTTTCAAAGCTGATAGGAGAGGCGGACGTAAAAATATTTTTAAGCAAAACGCATATGTCTTTTAATTTTGGAGACCTTGATTTTATAACCAGACTAATAGGAGAAAAGTACCCTGCTTATAATAGTGTAATTCCCCTGGAGAACGACAAAATATTAAAGGTTAAAACCGGAGATCTTCTGGCAACCATAAAAAGAATGATGATATTTTCCTCAGCAAGTTCCAAACAGGTAAAATTTTCAATAAAAGAAAATGCCTTGGAAATATCAGCCGAAGATATTGATCATGGATCGAACGCCAGAGAAAGTGTTAATTGTGAATATAGCGGAGATCCTTTGGATATAGGATTTAATACTGCTTACGTTAGCGATATTCTCTCTCATGTAAACGATGACGAGACAGTATTTAAGCTGCATTCTCCAACCAAAGCTTGTATAATAGAACCGGGGGAAATACCAGAGAACGAAGAGCTGATGTTATTGTTGATGCCGGTCCG
>DATBWS010000021.1:0-6246 GCA_036514675.1 Candidatus Hydromicrobium sp. | reverse complement strand
CGATGATAGAAGACGTTATATGCAGATTCATAATGGCAGAAGTAAAGATGGTATTAACTGGGAGATAGATAATGAGCGCATCTCATTTATCTGTGATGATCCTGAAATAGGAAACTTTGATTATGGTTACGACCCCCGTTTATGCTGGATCGAGGACAGATATTATATTACCTGGTGCAACGGATATCACGGTCCTACGATAGGTGTCGGGTATACATATGATTTTAAAAAATTCTATCAGCTGGAAAATGCATTTCTTCCTTTTAACAGGAACGGGGTACTATTCCCAAGGAAAATAAAAGGCAAATATGCCATGCTTAGCCGTCCAAGTGACAATGGGCATACACCCTTCGGGGACATTTTTTACAGTGAGAGTCCCGATATGCGCCACTGGGGCAAGCACCGGCATGTTATGTCTCCCAGGGGTAGATGGGAAAGCACCAAGATAGGAGCAGGTCCAACGCCCATTGAGACAACGGAAGGCTGGCTGCTTATATATCACGGTGTTTTGACATCCTGTAACGGCTTTCAGTACAGCATGGGTGCAGCAATACTTGATATTGACGAGCCCTGGAAGGTATTATACAGAACCGAACCATATTTACTTTCGCCCAGGGAACTATATGAGTGTGTAGGAGATACTCCAAATGTTTTATTCCCCTGTGCAGCGCTCTGTGACGCATCAACCGGACGCATAGCAATTTATTATGGAGGCGCCGATACCGTTACCTGTCTTGCTTTTACCTGGGTGGACGAGCTTATTGATTTTATCAAATCAAATTCAAGGGTGTAGTTATAAAATAGGATTCTTATACATTATCATGAAAAACCGTATAATCACCAGTCAGGAAGTACAAAACCCTCTGTCCTATATTTACGGATTGATCCCCTATTCTTTCCAGGTATCTGCTTGCCAGCACAATATTTGTTATAAACTTAATATTCTCTTCACTGCACTCACGGGAGGTAAATAATTTTCTGAAAATCATTTTCTGAATCTCATCTACCATATCGTCAGATTTTCCAAGCTTTGAGGCTAACTTTATATCCTTGTTTTTAAAGGATTCAAGGGCCCTGTTCAGCTCCGGTTTCACCAGGTTTCCCATTTCAACCAGCAGATCTATAATTTCTTTATCGAGATATTTCTTTTTCTCTTTGGCCAGCCTTCTTACAACTTTAGAAATGTTCGCCGCAAGATCACCTATTCTTTCCAGACACTTGATAATTATACTGACAGAATGCAAGTACCTTAAATCTATTGCCACCGGCTGGTGCTCTGCCTGCAGAATAATGCATTTTTCCTCAATTAGAATATCGTATTCATTGATTTTTTCATCCTTTTCTATTATCTCCTGCGCCAGCTCCGCATTCATTTCAATAAAAGCTTTTATTGAATTATAAACCGCCTCCTGCACCAGACTGCCCATTGCTATAACATCTTCAGTAATTTCATCCAGTTTCTGGTGAAATGTCTTTCTCACTTCTTACTCCTTGCAAATAAGTGTGGTGGCGAGACGCAGAATTGAACTGCGGACACATGGATTTTCAGTCCACTGCTCTACCAACTGAGCTATCTCGCCAACCTTTAATACAAACTGGCGGAGCTGACGGGATTTGAACCCGCGATCTCATGCGTGACAGGCATGTGTCCTGAACCGCTAGACGACAGCTCCGCTTAACTGTTGACATATGGTGGGCGTTGCAGGGATTGAACCTGCGACCCCCTGCTTGTAAGGCAGGTGCTCTCCCAGCTGAGCTAAACGCCCACATTCAATGGTAGCCTGTAGGAGAATCGAACTCCTGTTGGTAGGTTGAAAACCTACTGTCCTGACCCCTAGACGAACAGGCCATTTATTGGTGAGCCGTGAAGGGATCGAACCTTCGACACCCGGATTAAAAGTCCGGTGCTCTACCTTCTGAGCTAACGGCCCGTGCTAATTTAATACTATAACAATTAAAAATAATGCAGCCATAAGCAGTCCAATTAAATTAGCAAGCGTAAAGTCTACTATAGTAAAAAATTGTTGTCAACAGACAGAAGAAGGGTATTATGGATAAATTCTTAATGAATATCTGTCTGAATTCTACCCTTGATTCTAGAGGATACTTTACCAACTTTTTCTTTACTCTTTTCCAATAAATCCTCACCCATAACTTTTGCTTCAGCCAGGGTAAATTTTCCTCTATCAATCATATCTTTCAGTTTTTCACCTATTATTTTTCTGGTCTTGAGTCCTGACCGGGGAGCAAATAGCAATCCTAATACAAATCCGGAAAAAACTGAAATTAAAATAATTATTAATATCTCCAGGAAATTCTTCCCGGTTAATTTATGTTGCCTATCATTTTTAAAATCCGAATTACTATTCTCACACATTGCCGATATGTCCTTTATATCAATTAATTTATTTATGTCTTTATTATAAACTATTTAAGACTTATATTGAACATAATGACATTACTAAAACAGAAAAATAAAAGTAAAATAACTATAATTCAATCTATCGGATATCAATCTGTAAGATATCCGATAACCTCTGCCCAGCCCCTATTCATAACACCGTCAGTAATATAGACATTATTATGTTTATCAAGCTCATCCAGTATGACTTCCTTATGTTCGAGTGCATTTCCCATAAGGAAAAAGTATTTTACTTCTTCTGTCATTTTTAAGTCTTCAAGGGAATCACCCAGCGCTATACAATTATTAGTATCAAGACTTCTAATTTTTTTATCAAATTTTATTCCACTTGCCTTATTGACTCCAGAAGGCATCAGATTATAAATATGGAGCTTTTCTATACTCAGGTCTAAATCTACTAACGATGAAAATCCATTATCCACCATAACCAGCCCTTTATATCCCTTATCTTCAAGCAGTTTGTTCGCCTTATCAAGATTTACCTCTCCAAAAAATGCCGCATTATGAGACCTGTATCTACTCCAATCCATTTTACTTTCTATTTTACCCGGAAAATTTCTCTTAAATAATTCTACAATTTTTATTAAATCTTTCCCTCCATAGGTTAGATCGTATTTTACTTCCTGCCGGTCAAAGGTAACATAAACTTCTTCCCCCAGATTATAGACTAATTCAGCACCGAGCTCTGCAATATAATTCTTAAGTCCAATCATCTGTGCATTATATCTCAACTGAAATTTATTCCTACCGGATACCAGAACAATATCCCATTTTTTTCCTGCTACTAAAGGCAGCAGCTTAATGGCGTCAAAATAATAATCATCTTTATTATCCTTAATAATGCACCCTCTATCATTAAATAACGTTCCGTCAAGATCAGTATATATAACTTTCAAATCTTTTAAATTTTCTTTTATTTCCTTTTTATTGTCTCTAAAAAATCTATATTCCACCATATCCTGCTTTCCATCTCAAGACCAGACTTTTATTTCTTGACATATTCTCCTATATCCCCGATGAAAAAAATCAGAGCACCTTTACCTGATATATAATTCCCGATAATATAAAAATAGGCTGATTTTAATGAGTCTTACTTTTTAAATTTAATATTTTGAAAGGTTAGTGAAATTCAGATCGGATCTTTATAAAACGCATCACATCGCTTTTTGTAATTATTCCCCTCGACCTATCACCAGACATAACTACCAGGTGCCCCAGATCGTTTTTCCCCATCTTCTTAATGGCATCGGATATTTCCATGGTAGCATCGACTTTTTCATTTTCTGAAATTCTCTTGACTATATCTCCTGCCTTTACTTCCATCCACTCTTCCTTCGGAATGCCCTTAACATCGTGTAAAGAAATAACACCTATGAGCTTCTTTGTTTTTTCATTCTCTATAACCGGAAATCTTCCAAATCTGTACTTCATAAAATAGTCATCCACCAAATCCTGCAATGTTGTATTTTTTGTAACATCCACAATATTTTCATTCATTACATCTCTTACCTTAATTCCTTTGATGGAGGTTTCAAAAATAAGCTGACGATAACCCATCTGAGCGGAAGATTGCAAAAACCATCCTATAAAAGCGAGCCATATCCCATTTAAAAAATTACCGGTAAATATAAATAATATACCCGTTGCTATAATCATAAATCCTATTACTCTACCCACTGTAGAAGCTATAAATGTCGCGCGCTGCAGATTACCGGTCGTCTTCCATATAATAGACCGCAGTATTCTTCCTCCATCCAGAGGGTAGCCGGGAAGTATATTAAAAACCCCAAGTGCGATATTTATAAAAGCCAGATATTTAACCGGTTCACTTACAAGAGCAATACTTCTGGTAAAGAACCATATAATCCCAAATATTGCAGCAATTACAAAGCTTGCAGCAGGACCGGCAACAGCCATAATAAATTCACTATAGGGGGTTTCCGGTTCCTTCTCTATCTGGGACATTCCTCCAAATAGATAAAGAGTTATCCTTTCTACATTTGTACCTTGCCTTCTGGCAACAAGGGAATGACTCATTTCATGTATTAATAACGAAATAAAAACAATAATTACAGTAACAATGGTAATCAATGCCAGAAGACTTTTGTTTAATCCCGGAAGAACCGAGGGGAAATAAATAAATCCAAAATAATAAGCAAATAATGCAAATATAATAAACCAGCTGTAATCAAGTCTTATCTCTATTCCAAAAACTTTAAATAATTTTATCGAAGATCTAAACATTTAACTCCCATCCTTTAGTGTGAATCACTGATAATTAACCTGATACTTTTTATCAAAAATAAGTACGATTTTAGATATCCTCTTATTCACATTATATCTTACTTAAACTAAAAATATCTATCAATATCAAATGTTAAATAACAATATATTAATAATTCCGGAATCACTTTTTTAACCACAGGGATTAACATTACCTTTTCAAAATATGATAAAATAACTCCAATAAAAAGTAAAAAATATAAACTTGACAGTGAAAACAATAAAAAAATATTTACCATAAATCTGCACAGTGAAGATTCTGAATTTTCTACTAAAATAATTAAAGAATTAAGTAAACTCAAAGAAATTGAGAAAATAATTATTAACTGATACATGAAATTTATAGCTGACATAATGGTGGGAAAGCTTGCCCGATATCTGCGTATGGCAGGTCATAATGTTTTGTATACAAACACTGCAAGCGATGATGAAATAATAAAAATAGCCGGAGAAACAGGCAGAATTGTTTTAACCAGGGATTCTTTAATGCTTACAAGAAAAGAATTTAAGAATGGAACTATAAAATATTTGCATATTAAAGATGAAAAACTTAAAAATCAGCTGGAGCAAATCAAATCAGACCTTAAAATTTCTTTAGAACCCAATCTTATAAGATGTATTGAATGCAACCAGAAACTCATAGAGGTAGAAAAGGAAGAGATTAAAAATAAAATACCTCCCTATGTATATAGAACCCAGCAAAGCTTCCTTTATTGTAAAAAGTGTGACAAATATTATTGGAGAGGAACACACTACCAGAATATTAAAAATACTTTTCTAAATATCGAGTAGTAAGAAAAGTTTAACTTAAGTAGAATTTTTTATATTTAACATTTATAATTCATACTGCAAAGAAACATCTGCACATTTTAATTAAAAAAATGTTTTTAATATCGGAAAAAGTAAAAAAATGGTCAGTAAATTGATAAAAAAAATATCCGATTTTTTCTACAGTATTCCCAGGATATTATTTATAAATTTTTATAAACTTTTCACCAGGACCCGGGTCTTTAATACTAAAAGGCTGCCCAGGAACAAATCCGTAATACTGGCTATAAATCATACTGCGGATGCCGACCCTATAATACTCCTGGCCGCAATTAAAAGAAAAATATGTTTTGTTGCAGAAAGTGAAAATTTCGGTAACTGGCTGACCAATTTTTTTATGAGAAAATTTGCAAATTGCGTACCTGTATTTAAAGAACAATTCTTAAAAAATACCAAAAGTTTTAAGGAACTTTTTAATATATCAAAAAACAAGAATGTATTTTTTGGAATATTCCCGGAAGGTATGCTCAATAAAAAAACTGGTTTTAAACAATTTCGCAATGGGGCTGCTTACCTCAGCTATAAAACAAAACTTCCTATAATCCCCATTTATATGCATAACACAAACAGAGGCCCTGAAAGCGAAAAATGGATATGGACCAACAGGATAAGCAGAGGAATAATCTCACTTATTATGAATGCTTATAGAAAGATAAACATATTTATCGGGGAACCAATCAATCCCATTGCTGAAAACATTTTAGAGGAATTTA
>DATBWS010000020.1:0-8395 GCA_036514675.1 Candidatus Hydromicrobium sp. | reverse complement strand
CATAGCCTGCTCTATCGAACGTATAAGTCTTATGCTCTTTATGGGCCTGGCAAGCGCCTGTGCCATTATGGTTGGCAATAGAATTGGAGCCAGCGAAGAACATAAAGCCAGAGATTATTCTAAAAATTTTCTTTTTCTGTCAGCCAGCTTTTCAATTGTAATTGCCGTAGTTCTTATTATAGTAAGAAGGTACATAGTGAATTTCTATAATTTATCGGAACAGAGCAACCGTTATCTCTATTATCTACTGCTGGTAATGGCCTGTATCATGCTGTTAAGGGTAATGAATATTATTTTCCAGAACGGGATTTTAAGGGCAGGCGGTGATACTCTTTTCAGCATGATAATTGAACTTGGTGGAATATGGGTTGTAGGAGTACCGCTGGCGGCAGTGGCCGCATTTATTTTTAAGCTGCCCGTATATTATGTTATGGCCATAGCAGCAACGGAAGAATTGGTAAAAATGATAGCCGGTTTTTACCGCTTTCTTTCAAATAAATGGATCCATAACTTAACAAAACAAACAGAAATTGCGTAAAAAATTTTTATGGTGAGACTATGAAAAGAGAAACAATAGCATACGAGAGAATATTATATCATATGGGAAATACGACCCTTATGCATTTTGCCTTCCGGGTAAAAGTAAAAGGTATTATCGGTAAAAATGAATTGGAAGAAGCTCTTTATAAAGTACAGCATAAGTATCCTCTGGCAGGAGTAAGAGTTATAATGACTGAAGACAAAAAACAATTTATTACCACTGAAAATGTACCCCGAATACCTTTACGCCAATTTAACGGAAACGAGATTAACTGGAAAGCCGTTGTAAGCGAAGAACTCTGTAAGTCCTTTGATATTTTTAAAGGTCCCATGATCCGTGTTTTTTTAATACGAAGAGAAAACATTTCTGATATTGTGGTTATCTTTCATCATGCATTGTGCGATGGACTGTCAGCAGTCGTTTTCCTGCACGATTTATTTACATTCCTGGCAAATCCCCTGCAGCCGTTAAATCCATATACGGAAGCTCCCATATTTACAAAGCTAATTAAAAAAGATGTTCTTGATATAATAAAGAAAAGAGAATTGCCTGAATGGCTGAAAAATAAAGATGATCCGGAATTAAAACCTCCTAAAGAAGAACCCTTTCCTAAACCCGATTATGTAATTAATAACTGGTTCTTCACAGAGGATGATACAAAAAAAATAATATCACTGGCAAAAGAAATTAACGTTTCAGTACACTGCATACTTGGTGCTGTCCTGCTAAAGTCTTTTGCCCGGGAATTTGGATCAAAGGATGGTTTTAAACGGATATTACAGACTCCTGTAAGTTTTAAGCCCTTTTTAGTAGATGAAGCAAAGGAATACTTTGGCCTCTTTAACGGCATTTTAAAAGTGGACATCGACTGTTCTCCGGAAAAAACAATTTCTGAAATTGCATTGGATATATATACCAAATTGAAAGAGCAACTGGATAATTATGATCCTCTGGTTGGTTATTATTTTTTCAACGAATATTTTCTGGAAGATGTTGAGGATCCTGAATTGTTTTTTGCAAACAGGCCAGGCCAGCCTATGGATTATGATTTCTCTCTTTCCAATTTAGGGAGAACCCAGATGCAAAAGAAATATGGTAACTATGAAATTGAAAAGGTTTATGGGCCTATTTTCAGCGCTATAAGAGGAGAAAAAGTAATAAGTGTGAATACATATCAGGGAAGGATGTTTTTTACCTGTATTTATGATAAAAACTTCTCTGAATATAATACCTGCAGCAGTATAATACAGAGATCAGTAGATATGTTTAAGAATATTATTAAAACAGGCATATAAAAACTATACCTGCATGACAGTTTATGCAAAAAATTTATACCGAAGCAAAAAATTCTAACAGATGCTTCGCTGTTTCAAGCGGCTGGTCTACATGAACTATATGGCTTGAATTTTCCAGGTACTCGATTATGCAGTTATTTATTTTCTCTTTCAAATAATCTGCTTTCTCTTTGGTTATAAAACCTTCAAGCTCGGTATTACCTCTTAATACTAATACGGGGCATACAATCTTAGAAAGCAATTCATCAAGATCAAAACTTTCAAAAACTGTTTTATCTAATACAGTCATAATTGCCTTTTTATCCAGCTGAATGAGATCTGTTGCTCTTTTTCTGGCCAGTGTCCCTGTTTCTTTAATATTTCTACAGATTGTGTCAATATCCTTGTGTTTTTTTAAAACCTCCAGGCAGCTATTAAAATAGTCGCGAAACTCTTTGTCATTCAGTTTGTCTTTAAAAATAAAAGGTTCAATCAAACTGATACTTCTACATTTTTCAGGGTGTTTAGCCGCTATAACGAGTGAGATTGCTGCTCCTAATGAATGCCCGACAAGAGACACTGGTCCATCAAATAAATTTTCTAAAAATAATTCTACATCATGTGTATAATCCATTATTTTATAATTTTCGGTTCTATATGATTTACCGTGGCCCCTTAAGTCAGGAGCATATACGGTATAATATAGAAAAAGAAAAGGAACGAGTGGCAGATATGACTGCCAGCTATCACTCAATCCGTGTAGAAGAACCACCGGCGGTCCGCTATCCGGACTTTTCATATAATGTAGTTTTATATTATTACAATTGAATTGATTACTGGTTAACATTCAATAAACCAATATTTGTTAGTATTCAATAGACTACCAGCAGTAGTTTTCATTGACCCGTTCAAACTACTTCAACTGATAAAGTATATCATTCAAATTTACCTCTGCATACGCGATACAAGTATCTGCCGCGCCATAGTATATCTTTACTTTACGCTCTTCATATAGAACTCCGCAGCAAAAAATCACATTACCAAAGAAACCATTTAGTTCATAATCCATTTCTGGCTCGATTATTGGTTTTTTACTTCTGGCCATAATTTTCCAGGGCTTTTCAGCATCCAGCAACACTGCTCCCAGACAATATCTGTTGATTTTTGAGGATCCGTGGTATATCTCCATCCAGCCTTCTTTTATTCTGAAAGGAACAGCCCCTGCGCCTATACTTCCTTCGTCCCAGTATTTCTTTCTGGTACCCATCAGCCTCATATGGTTGCCCCAGCAGATAAGGTCAGGTGACCTGGATATCCATATGTCCCTCGATTTATATCCGGATACAGGACGGCTCAAGGCATAATATCTGCCTTTTATCTTTTCGGGAAAAATTGCTACATCTTTATTATCAGGTAAAAAAATCACTCCAAGTCTTGTAAACTTAATAAAATCGGCAGTAGATGCCAGACAGGTGGTAACTCCGATCTTATCTGATACTGCACTGTAACTTATATAATACCTTCCATCGATTTGGGTTATTCTCGGATCTTCTATGCCAAATCTTTCATATTTATTTTCAGGAAATATAGCAGGTTTTTTATCTATATTGAAATCGGTACCGTTTTTACTCCTGGCAATCCTTAAATGGGAAATGGATGTAAGGTACCCACCATAGGTTGTTCTTAAAAATCTAGGATCAGAAAAACCAACAGAAGAATCATTTTTATTAAATTTCTTTACCGAAAGTTTGCCTGTTTTTAAATCTAATAGAGGTACAAGTTCTACCTTCTTATTATTATTAATTGGTTTTTCAGCAACTCTCATAAGAAGTAAAATCTCCCCGTTGAACCTGGTGACACCACAATTAAAAACACCTACTACTTTAAAATCGGGTCTTGATGATTTTACATCCTCCGGTGCTATTATTGGATTTTTCTCTGATCTAAATACATCCATATTTATATCTGATTATATAAATCCGGTTTTGTAATTATGTAATTATTAAGCAAATAATAAAATATAAATTTGAACTCCATTTTAAATCAGTCAATTATCCCCAATCTTCTGGCTGCAAGAAATGCCAGCAGGAAACATATATTTGATTCAGCTCCCTGATTTAAATTAACTCCCTCCGGTGTTAATCCATCGTAACAGGCAAAGTTTTCATCTATAAGAGAATTTCCCTTTAAATTATGACCAAAAAACCATTCGTACCATTTCTCGGCCCATGACAGATAAAAATTATTTTCTGTTGCATAGTAAGCTTTTTCAAGACAGCAGACCATATAAGCCGAATCAATTGGCTGTTGATCATATAGGGCTTTTTCGCATCCCTTAAAATACCACCC
This sequence comes from Candidatus Hydromicrobium sp., assembly GCA_036514675.1. Classification (GTDB taxonomy): domain Bacteria; phylum Actinomycetota; class Humimicrobiia; order Humimicrobiales; family Humimicrobiaceae; genus Hydromicrobium. The sequence goes on along the minus strand of DATBWS010000020.1, from coordinate 4,231 downwards.
CTTATTTCCAACTGGAGAAGCGATATTATTTTCCTGACATTTTTCTATTAAAAATCTGGTTGTTTTCTCGGCAATTTCAAAGCTGGTTTTACATTTTCTTTTTAAATAGGTTTCCCAAAGTGCCCATGGGATAAGAGCATTTGCATATACAAGATATTTTTCAAACCACACCCAATCAATAGAATATGTCTCAAAATAAAAATTATGCAGCTTCGCCTTCAATTCGTTTTCTAAACTGTGCTGGTAATCAAGACTTAATAAACCTAATAAAGCCGGTGATATCGCTCTTATTGAAGTCCAACTGGAGGCGTCTTCAATTAAATTTCTAATAATTTTTTTAATAAAATCGTCTTTACTGCTTTTTGTTAATAGAAGAGACCATAGAGTTAAACCATAAGCTTCTTTTATATTAGATTTTGAATCATATTCTTCATTTTTAAATAGATCCTTACCATTATTTTCATAACAAAAATGATAAAGCAGCCCATCTTCTCTTTGTGCTTTAAAAATGAAATTTAAATAAATATCCTTTAAATTTTTATCCCCAAACTCGTCAGAAACAATAAGAGCCCGTGCCTGATCTTCCAGAGCATATCCAAATTCAGGAGCAGGTTTATCCAGTTTTCCGTGCTGGTAAATTCCAATATCTGAAGTCATTGACCTTATTTTTTTTAGTGGATCCATAAGAATTCTTTTTATTTGAATTTAAAATAATTTTTAAATATTCCTTTATAAAGGCTTGACTAAACTACTTTTACAGACCTCGTATTCTCATGTTTATCTAAAACCTCATTAAACAATCGAAGGTGCTGCAGAGCTACATTGTACCAGATCATCAATCTTCCGAATTTATATGCCTTCATTTCAATCTTTAACTTTTGTTGAGGATTTTCACATATATCTATCACGGCATCTGCAATGGCCTGGGAATTTCGGAAAGGTACAATTATTCCTCTTCCCTCTGCCAAAACCTCTTTCGCGTACAGATATGGAGTTGAGATACATACTTTACCTGATCCAATTGCGTATGCCAGAGCACCCGAAGCGGGTTGTTGTGGCTCCAGATATGGAGTTATATATATGTCGATAATTTTTAACCACACAATCAGATCTTTCAAAGACATATATCTATTTATAAATCTAACATTTTCCTGTAAATTATACTGTCTCACTTTTTCTCTTAAAAAACGCCTATATTTTTCACCTTCCGCTTGTAATACAACAGGATGTGTCTGGCCAATTATCAAATATAAAACATTATGGAAGTGCTTCTTAATCTCTTTTAAAGCTTCTATTATATATTCAAGTCCTTTAATTGCTGATAAAAGATTAATATTCCCCAGGATTATTCTGTTCTCTAATCTTTTTTTCTTTTTATATTTAGCATTAGGTTCCAGAAGTATATCAGGAACACCGTGGGGGATAATTTCTATATTTTCTTCAGGATAATTATATTTTTTAACTAGCTTCTGCATACTTTCGGGCATCATAACTATTACTTTATCTGCAAATTTTATAACATCTTTTAAAACCAGGCCATATCGCTCATTTGGATTAATAGGAATTGTATGAGTGGTTATAACTAAAGGTTTCTTTATCAATTCTATTAATTTAATAATATATTCTCCAAATTCACCACCATACAATCCGAACTCATGCTCCAGAACAACCATATCCGCTTTGGATTTATTAATATAATCAGCAGCTTTAATATAGGAATCAATCTTGTTTTGGTTAATTTTAAATTTAACTTCCGGAGGATAATCGATTTTATCTTCCGGTCTAATTAATGCTACAATCTTTGATCCGCAGTATGGATTTATAAGGTCAATAGCTCTGGTTAAATCACTTGTATATGTAGCAATTCCACATTTTCTTGGGATATATGATGATACATATATACAATTAATGCCCATACATTTTTCTCTTAAAACTTTCTTGAGCTTACTCAAAATAACACCTCTTGGAGATTTTTTAAAAAGCTACTTAAGTGCTCTTTAAGAATCCTTTTAGAATCAGTAATTTATAGTTATCTTTATTTTTATAAAATGATTATATTAAATACAAAAAAAGTATGCTAATTATAAATCTAAAAAAATATCCTGTATTGTTTTATTATGACGAGAATTCAATACCCTGATATCAAAATTTATTAATTTCCAGTAAAAATTAAAAATCAGGTGGGAAATCTATTTCCTTCCCTGCTATTTTTTTAAGTCTTGCAAATTTATATGCACTCTTATATTTCTTGGCAATAATTTCCCAGGATACAACTTCTTTTAAATATTTTTTAAGATTCTCCGAGAGTTGTTTCCTCAGATCCTTATCACATGCCAGTCGTATGACTTTTTCTTTCAGCATCTGCTTATTTGTAAATAGTAAGCCCCCTTCACTTTCCAGAGTTTGTGCCGTTAATGCTTCCAGAGGAGCCGTGGTTATATAAGGTTTGTTTAAAGCAGTAATTCTGGCAAGCGTCCCTGATTGGGTTTCATCCACGGTGGGGAGTACAACAAAATTACAAACTTCAATAACTTTATAGTAAACATCCCCTCTCGGAATAAATTCATAGTAATGCGCAATACCTTTCTTTTCTAAAATTTCCAGGTTTTTTTTATAATGATTATAATCCTCAATATGAGATCTATCCCTCATAGTTCCCGCAGCAAGTAAATCCCAGGACTCACCGGTTCTTTTTTTTATTTCTTCAAGTATTTCTTCCCATATAGAAGTTAATATATCCCACCTTTTATTGGATTGTATCCAACCCACCAGTCCAACCAAATTATTACTTAAAAATTCAATTTTATTCAAGCCAAGCTCATCTTTTAACTTTGGTATATCTCTCTCACTCCAGTTTATGTCCATTCTTGCTCCATGAGGGACAATCATAATATTTTTGGGCATCTTCCATCCTCTTTGAGTGAAAGTCCAGTTCAGTCTCCATTTCTGGTAATCACTTTTAAATAAAACCACATCAGCGGCTTCACACAGCTGATAAATAAAATTTTCTTCAAATTCTTTTAACCTGCCATGTACCGTATGCGGTTCTACTACAATAGGAAATTCATTTATGGAGCCCAGAAATTCAATAAATCCCTGATTTCTATCTCCAATACCTCTATTGTCTACATGTTCGTATAAGCCGTATTCATGCTGTATATGCACTGCATAGGGAGACAATTTTTTTATCTTTTTTTCAACCGGTTTCCACCAGAAACGATTTGAGGTATCTATTATGGGATAAACCCCTTCCCCGGATCCATCTATATGGCTTATTACCAGAACATCCCTTTCCGGATTTGCTTTCTGGATAAATCCCCTGGCTTCTTCACAAAATGTGGCTATGCCGCAGAGTCGAGGATAATAACTTGAAATTAGAACTATTGGTTTACTTTTTGCCATAACTCTTTAATCTTTAATATTTGTTCTAACTATAAATTGTTATGATTATTCTGATTTTAATGCTATTTATCTGTTGCACTATAATAAGTATAAAGCCAATCATTGTCAATTCCTGTTTCTGAGGAAAATGTTCCTTTGCAATCGAAAGCTGTGCCATTTATTAATAATTAATTCTATTATTTAAGTTATTTTAGATTTAATCTCAGAAGTCGCAGATATTGTGGAGAGAGCTTACGGACTGATTAAGACATAAATTCCAGAATAGCAGTCTAATATTATAATAGGGAGAATTTTAATAAGGTCTCGGATAAACATCATAAGAATCTATTTTAAAAATATTCCTGTACCCGGTTTATCCTTATCAACCAATCTATGATGTTCTTTTCCCAAACATTTATCCATAACTACTGCTATATTGTATTTCTCTGCGTATTTTTTTGCTTTAATATTCTTAATGCCTGACTGCATCCAGATTATTTTGGGTTTTAAAGCTACAGCTTGCTTTACTATTTCATATACCTCATCACCTGGCCTGAATATATCCACTATATCTACCGTATCTTTTACCTGGGCCAGACTTTTTAATGACTTTTCTCCCAGTACCTTATCAGCAAAAGGATTTATTGGAATTATTTTGTATCCTTTTTCCTTCAGGTATTTCGGAATTTTATGGGAAGGTTTCCCTCTGTCTCTTGAAATTCCCACTACGGCAATAGTTTTGGAATTTTTCAGAAGACTTTTTATTTCTTTATCGCTTAACATTTCAATTTTATTGCTCCCCGGATTTTTCATAGTCTGATACAAGACTTTTATATTTTTCATGAATCAG
>DATBWS010000019.1:0-3299 GCA_036514675.1 Candidatus Hydromicrobium sp. | reverse complement strand
TCGGGAGGATTTTTAAAGACCAAGAATATCGGATATGACATCTCTCATTTGATCCGTTTTACAGATAGTGTTGTGAAGAATCTCTCTTCTTTCCAAACCCTTTACAGCCTGCGGAACCTTAAGCCCGGAAATCTTTGAAATCACCTCGAGCAGCGAAAATTCATCCATACCGGCATATTTCCCATCTATGGCTTTTGCTACACTTCCCGGAAATTTAAAGGGGCTTGCAGTGGAGGATATTACTGTTATTGCCCTGTCGCCGCTCTTATCTACATATTTGCGATAAACATTGTATCCCACTGCGGTATGTGTATCTATAAGATAATCGAACTCGCGAAAGATATATTTTATAGTTTCAAATGTCTCCTTATCTGTGGCAAAACCCCCATAAAAATCAGCCATCTTATCTTTCATATCGGTGGTTATTTTAAATTCTCCTTTTTTATTCAGATTGTTTATAAGATTATTTAATATATCCGTATTACCGCCGGAGATATCATACAGCAGACGTTCCAGGTTGCTGGAAACAAGAATATCCATAGAAGGAGAGCTGGTGACAATCAGTTTTCTTTTCTTATCATATATCCCGCTATTTATAAAATCATAAAGCACATTATTTTCATTGGAAGCACATATAAGTTTACCTACCGGAAGTCCCATTTTTTTCGAGTAGTAAGCCGCCAGAATATTTCCAAAATTTCCGGTAGGGACCACAATATTTATCATCTCACCTGCCTTTATTTTCCCTGATCTCACAAGAGTCAGGTAGGCATTCACATAATAGACCACCTGAGGTACCAGTCTTCCAATATTAATAGAATTTGCCGAAGAGAATATATATCCGTTCTTATTCAATATCCCATTAAATGCCATATCGGAAAAGATTTCCTTTACTCCCCTCTGGGCATCATCAAAATTTCCCTCAATAGCCACAACATAGGCATTATTCCCCCTCTGAGTGGTCATATGCCTTTCCTGAATCTTACTCACTCCATCTTTAGGAAAGAATACGATTATTTTCGTTCCTTCAACGTCGGCAAAACCCTCCAGTGCGGCTTTGCCCGTATCGCCCGAGGTAGCAGTAAGTATTACTATCTCTTTATCAATACCATTCTTTCCGGCAGCTATCTTTAATAGGTGCGGTAGTATGGACAGGGCTATATCCTTGAAGGCAAGCGTTGGTCCATGAAAGAGTTCAAGAAAAAAAGCACCGCCTTTTTCCATAAGCGGCACAATCCGGGGATCATCGAATTTGCTATCGTAAGCTTTTTTAATACAATATTTGAGTTCCTCTTCCGTAAAATCGGTAAAGAACTTACTCATTATATATAACGCCAGCTCATGATAGTCCGTTTTCAAAAGACTATCCAGGGACAGGTCAATCCGCGGAATCACACCGGGGACGTAAAGCCCTCCATCAGAAGCGATACCCTTTACTATTGCCTTAGAGGAACTTATAGGGTCATCAATTCCTCTGGTACTCCTGTAATATAACTCTGACATTTTTCTCCCGGTTTACAGATAATGACTATTTGTTATTTAATGTATTTGACTTATAAATATAAAAAGAATGTTTTTATCCGAAAATACAAGCCTGTGATTAACTTAAATCTTCTACTCTGATTACGCTTAAGACTTTATCCACGACATCAAGTTTTGATATCTCTTCTATTGACATATATAAATTTTTATTAACCACTTCATGGGTGATAAATATAAGCCTTGCGCTTTTTTCTTTGTCTCGTTGTTTCTGAACCATCGAATTGATGCTTACCAGATTCTGACCGAACACCTCTGCTATTCTGGCTAAAACTCCGGGTTTATCTACTACATCCATAAGAATGTAGAACTTGCTTATAGTGTCATCAATGGATTTGAACTTTTTATTTTCAAAACAGCTGCAGCCGTAGATTATTCCCTTTTTCTTTCGGTCAAGGTTGCGGGCAATTTTTATGATGTCACCTACTACGGAACTTGCAGTGGGCTTATCTCCTGCACCCCTTCCATAACTCATCATCTCACCTACATAATTGCCGTAAACATAAACTGCATTGAATGTATTTTCGATTGAAGCCAGTATATGACCCACCGGTATGAGGGCAGGATGAACCCTTACGCTTATTTCACCATTTTCTTCAATTCCGATTGCCAGAAGCTTTATTCTATAACCCATATCCAGCGCATTTCTTATATCATCAGATGAGACACCGGTTATTCCCTCTTTATATACATCGCTCAGGGTAACTCTTGAATTGAAAGCTATTGAACTTAAAATCGCCAGTTTACAGGCTGCGTCATAACCCTCGATATCCGCTGATGGATTTGCTTTTTCCGCATATCCAAGTTCCTGAGCCTTCTTAAGAGCATCATCAAATGATAGGTTGTCTTTCTCCATCCGGGTAAGGATGTAATTGGTGGTTCCATTGACTATTCCTACAATTTCGTTTATGTTATTTGCCGCGAGAGAGGATTTAAGAGGTTCTATGATAGGTATACCGCCGCCTACACTTGCTTCAAACAGCATATCCACATTATTCTTCTCCGCTGCCGCCAATAAATCTCCACCCCTGTTGGCAAGGAGATCCTTATTGGCAGTTACTACATACTTTCCCGAATTTAAAGCCTTATAGACATAATCATAAGCAGGGTTTATGCCGCCGATAAGTTCCACCACAATATCGATACTTTCGTCCTCTAAAATATCATTGGCGTCACTGCTGACTTTTATATCTTTAAGCCCTGCCAGAGAAGAGGACTCGATCTTCTTTAAATCTTTTTCTGCAATTCTTACGATATTGATATTCTTTTTTATTTTCCTGGCCAGATAACTCTTCTGTCTCTGGATCAGGGAATAAACACCACTGGCAATATACCCAAAGCCGATTATCCCGATATTGATATTATCTATATTTTTATTTTCATTTTTCATATAATCCGACATCTTTCATCACCAAATCCTTATAAGTTTGCCTTTTTATCCAAATCCAGCTATCTCCGTTTTCCACAGCTACTACTGCACTTTTCGGCTGGCTGTTGTAATTGCTGGATAAAGCATATGAGTAAGCGCCGGTAGTCGCTACGACAATAAAATCACCACTGGATACCGGTGGTAACTTTATGTCGTTAATTATCACATCCCCGCTTTCACAATGTTTTCCGACTATGGAATAGTGCATCTTACTCTCACTTTCGGTATTTTTGTCATCTTCCATCTTATTTGCAATATATGCATCATATTTAGCCTGATACAGCATGGGTCTTATATTATCAGACATACCGCCGTCTATTAAAATATATTT
>DATBWS010000018.1:0-21928 GCA_036514675.1 Candidatus Hydromicrobium sp. | reverse complement strand
AGTCTTTTTAAAATATATCCTTTATACACTTTTATTAATCATGTTTTCTTTTACAAAATACATAAAATTAATATCAAAAAATATACCTGACTGCTCTATTAAAAAATAATTCTAGTACATTTATATATATTTTTATAGAATTAATTAATTTTACACACCTTTAAACAATAGTATAAAATAATGGCCGTATATTATAAAATGATTGCCGGTAGCGTTTACAAATATAAAAAAGTATATATTTTATTTTTTAAATAATGAAAATACTTGCAGTAAGCGACAAAATAGTTGATATTATTTATACTTCCTCTATTGCAGAAAGATTAAAAGACATAGATTTCGTTGTTTCCTGCGGAGATCTTCCAAACAGCTATTTGGAATTTATAGTCTCTACACTAAATAAACCATTATTTTATGTCCACGGAAATCACCACATAGATACCATATATACGGAAAATGGGATTAAAGAAGGAGGACCTGAAGGTTGTATTAATCTGAATAACAGGATTATAGAATATAACGGAGTGATTATCGGTGGACTTGAAGGATCTATTCGCTACAGCGGCGGTAAATATCAGTATACTGATTTTCAAATGTGTATGAAAATCAACCGCATGAAACCGCGGCTTTATCTTAATAGAATTCTTAAAAAACGGTATATTGACATCCTTATAACCCATGCACCTCCGTATAAAATTCAGGATCAAAATGATTTACCCCATAGAGGGTTTAAGTGTCTTAATAGTTTTATTAAAAGATATAGTCCAAAATTTCTAATCCACGGTCATATTCATGTATATGGGATAAATAATAACTGGATAAAAGAAGTAGGTAAAACAAAAGTTATAAATACTTATGGCTTTAGAGTTTTAGAACTATGAACGATATTAGAACCGAAGCAAAAAGTGAATTTGAAAGCGCAAGATTTCGTGTGCTCTTTAATAACCTGAAATCCTATATTTCCGGTAAAGAAAATAAATTGCTGTCCTTCGAAGAGATAAGCAAGGGTTTGAATTTGCACAATCAAAAATATCTTGGCATAAAGACGGTTGATATAGATGATATAGTGGGCAGCATAGATAGATATAAAGATTTTGACAGACATTTCCTGCCCAGAAAAACAAATCTTGAACATAGGTGGTCAAATATCTACAGCGCTTATAAAAAAAATATTGACCTTCCATTAGTAAAACTTTATAAAGCCGGCAATATTTACTTTGTATTGGATGGAAACCACAGGGTAAGCGTAGCCAAAAGAATGGGTATGAAATATATAGATGCCGAGGTAACAGAATTTACGACAAAAATTCCTATAAGCAGAGAAATGGATCCAATAGATATGTTTATACTGGCAGAAAGGGAAAAATTCCTTAACCTGACCAAACTTAAAGAAAACCGGCCCGATATTAAAATAAGACTTACAATACCGGGCAAGTACGATTTTCTTTTAGAGCAAATCAATAATCATATGTATAATTTAAATAAAAACATAAAAGAGAAAGAAATTACTTTTGAAGAGGCTGCAGCAGACTGGTATGATAATATATATCTCCCTGCCATAAATATTATTGAGAGATATAAAATAATTGAAAATTTTCCCAACAGGACCAAATCCGATTTATATGTATGGATAGTCGGCCATAAGTATTATTTAAAGAATAAATACGGAAAAGACATAGGCCTTACGGATGCAGCGTATGATTTTTCAACAAGATATAGCGAAGGATTCTGGCCCAAAGCGAAACTTATAACCAGTAACTTTTTCAAAAAACTTCGCCTGAAAAAAAATGAAAATAAACGACTTTAACTCTTTTATTATGCCCTTTTATTCCGGAAATCTATAATGGCCGGTTATAATTTTTTCTTTTAAAATATTTTTTTCAACCGTATATCCCGGATCAATATAATTGTAAACAATCTTGGGAATTCCGTCTCTTGTCGTATTATCTGAAATAATTCCAACATTATCGCTGTATCCATCCCTATCCATATCAAAAAAAACTACATCTCCGGGAAGCCACGAGTTTAAATTGCCGCTATTTGAAGCAGTAAATAAAATATCAAGAACTCTCGCATTTCTTTTAAAGAAAATCTCCAGATTCTGGATTCTACGGTAATCAATGTTTGGATCGCTAACTGTCCGTCCCCAGATTTCTCTTATCGGATACTGGTCAAAATTATCCTTTATATCTTCATATACCAGTTCTCTTAAATTAAAACCGGCTTCTATTAAGGCTCTGGCTATGATATCCGTACAGTCTGCCAGACCTTCAGGCGGATCTCCACCCTGGTAATAATTAGTTTCCCCTTCCTCAAGGAAAATATTTTTAGCAGGCTTTTCAAGTTGTTTTTTCGCACCAAGCATAATATCTTTCTGATCATTTATTCCATCATTATCTGCATCTCCTGTAATGCCGATATTATCCATATCTATCAGCCTATATCTTGGCAGTTCTTCTGCAAGTGCGGTACCCGGTTCATACTCTTTTTTAAAAGAAAACTCATTTATGCTTATAATCACTGCTATTACTATAACCAGAAACAATATAATAATTAAAAAATGCTTTATGTTAAATCTTTTTCTATATTTTTCCAAGATCTTAAGAGAAGTCAAAATATTAAATAGAGATATTTTAAAAGCTGAGTTCAGTTATCTTAAAATTCATAATCCCGATATCAACATTTAATATTTCCAGCAAACCCCATATGGCAGCAATTAATATTACTAAAGTGAAAAAAGTGACATAAATATATAGAAACCTGGGAAATACAATTTTTTCCACTACACCTGTAAGAGGCTTTTTAAAAAACTGGATGATAATTCTAAATGCATTGATCAAAAGAAATATAAAAGCAATTGCTATTACAAGCAGCAGTATCACATTAATGACCCCTATTTCTAAGAAATTCGTACCGCTAAAATATTTAATAAAGGGTCCAATATGATAGGCAAATCCGAGCCAGGATAAAAATATTACTGTCAAATTTATACCCATATAAATATTACTTCTCCCAAACCCCCTTATATTGCTAATAGAATCGCTGTCTGTACTTTTTTCTATACTGCTGAAAATGCTGTATATGGGTATGAAACTGAACATCATTAGAAGTGTATTTGCAATATTAAACCAGGCCATTGAAAGCCTGGTGATGATTCCCGCAGAAAACATAGAAATGTTCAGTATAAAAATACCGATAAAAAATAAAAACAAAAATGATATTATTCTTCTTATACTATTAGTTTTAAAAGCTCCGATACTACCGGCAAGTATGCAAATAAAAGCTATTATTAGAAATATAGAAGCATAGAGGTTATTTTTTTCTATAAAAAAGCTATATAATCCATCCAATTTCATCAACATAAAAATTCCTACCGGAAAATAAGAAAACCATATAACAGCATTCGATGAAAGCTCGTTTCTTTTTACAAGTTTCATATATGGACCCTGAAAAGGAAATAAGAAAAAGTACAGATAAACAGCAACTCCAAAAATAATTAAACCTAAAGCAATCAGCGGATTTGAAATATATTCAGATTGTAAAATCTGACTAAAATCTTTAAAGTCTGTTGCACCATAAAACAATGAAAATCCGAAAAAGAATAAAATTGCTGTTAGTATCGGCCTCAGAAAGTATCCCATTATGTAAGGTCTTATCCTGTCTATTTTTAAGTTGAGAGCAGTTATCAATTGAAATATAACTAATATGAATATAACCAGAGTCACGAATATTAAAAGAAAATTTCTGGCAATTGCCAGAAAAATGGCACAGATGGTAGAAAATAAAAAGAGACTCAGTATTTTGATAAAATGACTGTTATCTATCCCGTACATAGAAATAAAAAATAATAAATTCAGGGCACTGAATATTATAATGCTTACTTCTATCATTTGCAGATTTTCAAAGGATAGGAGAAAGTTAGAAAAACTTCCTATGGAAATAAAACTATAAATATTAAGATAAAAAGCTAAAATAAGAGAAATTGAAATCAGCGTTATAAGAAATCTTTTAACAGCCCTTCTTTCGGATATTACGAAAAAAGATGAAATAAAAATTGCACCGGACAGGACAATTATACTTTGAAAAGGATTCGTCTTTTCGCTGATATAAAGTAAAAAATTCATAACCTATATATTATCTTCTCCCCACCAGTCACTCCTGGTTATCTTAAATAATTTAAAATCCCTATAAAGAGCTTCTTTATCTAATATATCCAGTTTTAAATAAATATAATAAATGATACAAAACATTAAAAAATATAAGGATGTAATTCCAAAAATAATAAATATTTTATCCCATAACGAACTCTGGTATAAAAACTGCGAAAAATTTAAAAAATTGATAACAGCAGAAATTATTATAAATTGATAAGAAATAAAAACCGATATGATATCCCTGCTGTAAAATATTCCGAATACTCCCATCAGAAAAAGCAAGAAGTTAAAATATATAATAAATTGAAAATTCATTTTTAATCACGGCTAATAATAATAAACCATAAAAAGGATATAAATAATGACACAATTACAATTACTAAAATTAAACTATATTCGGTAAAGAATTGTTTGTTAATATCGCTCAAGCCAACAATGTAAATATTTCCACTGCTATTTACCCTTTTTAGAAAATCAGATGTATATATATAGAATAAATAGCCAACAGCTGCACAAAATAAAAACGGTAGAACAATACCGGAGATTATCTTTTTGATTTTGCCATTCGGTCTTTTATTTTCGTCCGGTTCAGTTTTACTTCCAAAAAATTCTATCTGAAAAACAAATAAATACAATGATACAAAAAAGAACATAATAAAAATTCCAACTATAAAAAACAAAATACCGGAATAATAAACAAAACTTAAGACTCCGACAAATAAGAAGGTGAGAAATAAAAACAACAACTTCTTTCTCCTGTCAGATAGAATAAGTGATAATAATCCGCAAATTACCAGTCCAAAAATACTGGCATAATGTATTATTATCATTATTAATTGGCTTATAAATGACATAATTCTTTTTACCAGAAATCCCTAATTGTGCTTGACGGTTTTATCAGTTCAATCTTTTCCAATCTCAAATTCTTTTTATCATATTCTGCATGTTGATATTTGTAAGACATATCTATTGCACCCATTTTACAGAATTCAACACAATTTCCACAAAAAATACATTTACTTAAATCCAGACAAAATTCATCCAGGACCTCTCTACCTTTATCTTCAATCCTTTTCTTTACTTTTATACAACCCTGCGGGCAAATTGCACTGCACAATCCACAACCATTGCAGATAACCTCCAGAGAATCCAGATCTAATTTTAAATGAAGGACACCTCTGCTTTCATCGGGAATTATTATTTTCTCCTTGGGGTAAATGACAGTCCTGGGTTTCCTGAATATGTTTCCAAAAACAATAAAAAAATTTTTTATAAGTCTCAACATTTAAATAAAATACCTTAGGTCAAATTAAATTATATACATCCCTTGCCATGAAAAATCCAAAGGTGACTATAAAATTAACAAGCGATACCGGAATCAGAAATTTCCAATTAATCCTGACTAAAAGATTATAACTGTCTATTCTGCCAACAGCCTTGTCCATTAATAACAATATTACAAAAATAAAGTAAAATTTAATAGCAAGTATTATCTCTCCCCTTATAAGATATATACCCTGCCAACCGCCCAGATACAGGATATTTAAAATTATAATCAAGAAAAAAACAATCATATAAATTGAAAACCTTTCAACAATTTTTCCTAAACCGGTTCCTTCTTTACCTATATTTATTCCAGTTGACAGGTAGCTCTTTCCGCTTATACCCAATAACTTGAATTGTAAAAACAGCGAAATAAAGAATGTTATAAAGCCCAGAGGCTGTAAAATTATATTCCAGTATTGATACTGGGAATTTACAATTTCTTTTAAACTCAATGTTTTACTTATTAAAACAACACTTACAATACTAAATAAAGCAGGGATCAGAAAAGAAAGTAAAATCAATACTTTTTTACTGGTTTCACTAAATGCAGCGCTGTAAGAGGTTCTACTTAAATTAAAAAATAACATAATTATCAGTCCGATATAAAAAGTTACAGCAATCAAAAGGCTATAGTCCATTTCTATCAAGACTAGATTTGCTGTAATGGGAACCGCACTCCACATTAAAAGAGAGAGTAAAAAGATAAAAAAAGTCCAGATATTTATCCTCCCGCTCCTGGATAAATATTTAAAGAATCTAACCAGGGGAAAACCAACACCCTTTGCTCTGGTTATTCTATATCCCCTCCTGAGCTCCATACGTGCCGTGAGTTTATTGTTTACATACTCACATACATATAAATTCACCAGTAGTAATGCAAGAATATAAAACATTTTTTTAAGAATAAATAACATAATACCTTACGCTATGTGCTTATTATCTCACCCGGGCTTATATCCAGACTCATTAAAATTAAATCAATATCTTCTATTTTGTTCCCTTTCAATATTTCCTCACTTAAAATGAGACTGTTAATAGAAGGTCCTTTTACCACTAAGGAGTTTATATTATTTTTTTCAACCTCAATATAGATTTTAAAAAGACCATGTGGACATTCAATACCATAGGATACTGCACTGGATTGAAACTCTAAATGGGATAAATTTATTTTCTTTATAAAACTCCCTGAAGGAAATTTATTTATAATCTGATTTATTATCCTTAAAGACTGAAATATCTCCTTGAATCTAACCGAAATCCTATCCAGACAATCCCCTGTCTTTCCTATCGGTATTGTAAATGAGAAATCTTTATAGGAAATAGAATCTTTAACTTTCCGTAAATCATACCTGACACTTGAAGCTCTTAAATTTGGGCCTGATATACCGTATTCCAGGGCAATTTCTTTACCTACGGTTCCGGTATTCTTTAATCTCTCAACAACCAGAAAATCATTTATCATTATTTTTTCAATTCTCTTTATATTTTTAAATAAAACCGGCAAGTTTTTCCGAATGTTAAGTATCATCTCTTCATCTATATCCTTCTTTACTCCGCCTATTCTTACAAAATTGGGTACAATTCTGGAACCGGTAATGGCTTCTATTATCCTTAAAACTCTTTCCCTCTCCAGAAGAGAAAGATTATAGGCAATGTCATGCTGCAAAACATTACAGATATTTGAAATGAAATAAATATGATTTGATATTCTGTATAATTCACAGAGAAGCATTCTGATATACTGGGCTCTTTCAGTCACTTTTAACTGCAGCAATTCTTCGAAAGCACCACAAAGGCAAGCTTCCGGGAATATACCTGCCTTCCAGTCAAACCTGCTGATATAGGTAATAAGATTATAAAGTTCCATACTTTTATAATAATCATCACCTATAATCCTGCTGATACCTATATTAACATATGCTTCCCTGACTACATCGCCGTCCATAGAAATATCCAGATCAAAACAGTCCAGACCTTCTAAGCTTCGGGATAAGATTTTAATATCATAGTCTCCGGAAATTATTTTACCTCTATGTTTATAAAATTTAACTGCCTTATAAAATTTCTCCAATATTTCTATAATCTCCCTGTAATCTTTTTCCATTTCTCTCTGGGATATTTCTACTTTTAATAGAACGGAAAAATCATTATCAAATGATTTCAAATTTACGATTAGAAAGTTTTTTTTGCCACTTTTAAAGGCAGCTATGCTTTGAAAACTATTTACTTTAAGTTCGGGGTTTTCCTTTAACTCTTTTGCAGTCTGATAAAAATTATCTTTTGACACTACTATTAATAAATCAAGGCCTGTCTTAAAAATGTATTTTATTTTATCCTTTAGAATAAACTCCAGATTCTCTCCTGTTTCTTCCATAAACACAGATCTCGAGGAAGAATAAATTCTATTATAAATACTATCAGCCATTTATATAAATAAAATACAAAAATTATTATTCATCTTTTTATTGCATACTTCTGCCTAAAAATCTTAAAATCGCATATATAAATGCTTCCGGCCTGGGCGGGCAACCTGGAATATGCATATTTATTACTACTCTATCCCTGAATTGACTTAACAGCCTGCTCTCCAGATTGAATAAGTTTTCATTTAGAACGCAACTTCCCACCGCAATTATACCCTTCGGGGAACTCATTCTGTCATAAATATTTAAAACCCTGATTATGCCTTCTTTATTATAAAAACCCTGAACTACTAATATATCGGCATCCTCCGGAGTACTGACGAAATTTACACCAAATCTTTGAATATCATATAAAGAACTCTGAGTTGCAAATATTTCCTGTTTACAACAACCGAATCCTGTAACCAGTATATTAAAGTTACTTTTAATAAGAGAAGACATCTATAATGATTCCTAACTGATAATTTTCGATTTGACCAACCATATAACCATTAAAATAAGATAAAATACTATGCCAATTATTAAATATAGATTTAAACCCATTGCCGGATCTCTGCTGTAATTAAAAACAGTAAAAACAAAGAAAATAAAAATAATTATAACTATAAATACCGTGCCCAGGATAAAGATATTATTCAGCCGATATGGATCTTTTTTATAACTAAACAGGCCTAAAGATTCAGGTGTAAAAGTTTCTTTTTTCAATTCCGTATTATCACTGCTTCCTGTCCTGCGGATTAAAATACGTGATAATAAAAAAAGGATTGCAAATATAAATGTTATTACAGCTATAAAAAGAGTAAAAGCTATAATGCTATTAATATAAGCAGCAATGGATTCTTCCGGCATTATGATTTCCTGTTCTATATTTTTTTTTACTATTTTTGAATTTAAACTTTATCATAATTACACTGCTACTTCAATTAATAACACCCACCAGTTTAATAATTTATATTGTTCTTTTTAAATTTGATTGTTTTAAGGTTACCTGAGAAACACTACCCCATCACTGCTTCAATGGAATGGGTTTTGCCGTCCCCAAAAACCGGAGCTATATTACCGTTTATTTCCCTACTGTCCACCTTAAGCCGATACACCCCCTTACTCATATGTTTCGGGTTTTTTACTTCAATGTTATAAACAGCGTTCTTATACTTACGCGTTACTTTAAAGCCGTCCCATTTTTTGGGAATACAGGGATCAATTACCAGACCGTTATAATCCGGCCTTATACCCAGTATAAACCCTGTGCCGGCCTGATACATCCACGAAGCTGTTCCGGTAAGCCAGCTGTTTCGCCCAAGACCAAACTGAGGGTGTTCATTACTCAAAATATTCTGAGCATAAACATATGGCTCGCATTCATACTCGTCTATGATTTCATTTTTAGCAGCCGGGTTTATCTGACTGTAATATTCATAAGCTCGTTCCCCATTCCCCATTATGGTTTCGGCAATCACCACCCAGGGGTTGGTGTGCAGAAAGATACCACCGTTTTCCTTTGCTCCCGGGGGGTATGTGGTAATTCCGCCTTTTGTTGTGTCATAACCATCAAAACCGGGCCAGCTGACCTTAATTCCCTTGGCGGTATTAAGAAGTCTGTTCAAGGAATCAAGAGCCTTTTCCGCTCTTTCAGGAAGCGCCATTCCGGATATCAAAGACCATGATTGAGCATTTATGTATATCTTTCCATTCTCATTTTTATGAGAACCCAGCGGGGTGCCATCCGGGTCAAAGTAACGGACGTACCACTCGCCGTCCCAGCTTGTCCGATTAAACGTCTCTTTCAGTTCATCATACTCTTCCTGATAGGATTTAACCCAGGCCATGTCCCCCAGATAGTTACACAGTTCAATCATTTCCAGGAGGTCTTTACCATAAAGATGGGCATTAAACAGAGATTCCGCACCTGTTCTAAGGTTAACCGTGTCATTCCAATCTGCAAAACCGAGATGAGGAAGACCGTGCCTGCCTTTATCATTTCTGGTAAAATCCAGAGCTCTTTTCATATGATCCAGAACCGTCCCGCTCTCCTGCAACTGGCTTTCCTTTTTCTCTTTATAATAGGGAATAACTTCCTTTAAAAACTCCATATCTCCGGTTTCCTTCAGGTAAGTGGTTACAGCCAGAACAATCCAGAGATGATCATCACCGTAATACTGTGGCCGATCAGGCCAATCATCCGTTTCTCCCTTTGATCCTTCCATAGTTAAAGGATTAAAACTGTGCATCGCGCTGCCGTTTATTCTCTGAACCATCATCATTCGTTTTAACAGTTCTTTCGATTCTTCCGGTATATGGTCAATCACTCCCATCACATCCTGAGAACCATCGCGGAAACCGATACCCCTGGTACCCATTCCCAGCTGGTAATATGAGAGATAACGGGACCAGTTTTTGGTAATAAAACACTGCCTGGGATTATGAATATTTAACATACTGTTCATAGCCGGATCAGGTGTCTCCACCTGTATTCTGGATAAAAACTCCTCCCAAAAACCGTTCAATTCGTTATATGCTTTCTTAACGGCCTCGGGATTTCTATATTTCTCAATACCGTGACGGGCTTTTTCGAAACTCTGCTCCTGACCCAGCTGAGTAATAAAGCTTTTTGTCTCTCCGGGTTTTAAACTCCCCAGATGGTGCAGAAGAGCACCGATATTGTCCCCCCGGTGTGCCTCATAATTACCCAGTTCTTTTTTTTGAAGAGAAAGCGGGTTCGACCAGGTACCGTATTCATTATCTCCAAGAAATCGTTTTCTATCCGATTCGAAAGAAGAAATTGGATGATTTGAAGTAAAAAAATTCACATTGGTTTCCCTGCGCATAAAAGCATACTGAATCAGGGTCAGCAGTCCATCCTCTTCCTGTATGCAGCGCGATTGCATCGTCTGGGGAACCCAATCTGCGTTATTAAACTGTCTTACAGCGTCAAAGTGTGTATATTCGACCACGCTCACGGCATCGATTTCCAGTTCTTCCCCCGTTTTATTGGTGATCTTTACTTCCCTGATCTCCCTTATGTCATCAATGGGAACGAATATGGTGCACTCTGTCCTGATACCGTAAAATTCCGAGATTATCCGCGTATAGCCAAGACCAACATGGCATTCATACAGGTCGTATTGATCCAGCGTGGGGACAAAAAAGGGAGAAAATAATTTATAACCATTCCTCTGTCTGAACCGGAGGTATAAGGTCTCACCTTTAAAATCGGATGAGGGCATCTGCTGAATATATTTCACGATCCTGTTCAGGGATGGATCGCCTTTGCATATCAAAGCACCGCCAGTATGGTCTACAAAACCACCGAAATTTAAAGTCCCTACATAATTTATCCATTTAACCGGTGTTTTTGGATTTGTAATGATATATTCCTTATCCTTATCGTCAAAATAACCATACTTCATAGTTATTCCCCCTTTAATCTTGCAGTTATCTTAAAAGATAAATATTTTATTTTAAATCACCCGATAAGTCAAAAAGCAGAAAGACTTTTATATTTTCCCTCATCAATTAACTTATGAATTATATTTTTTTAAAAAATATAATATAATTATCCAAGATGAGATTTTTAAAACCTCCGGACGGTATAAAAAAAATTAAAAATATAGGAATTTTTTCCTGGTCAATAATTGGCTTTCTTTTGATCGCCGCGCTTTTCTTTTATATCATATATCTTATAAGGATTGCAATCATACCATTAATTATTGCTATAGCTATCGCTTATCTCTTGACTCCGCTTGTAAACCTGCTGCAAAAGAAAATGCGCAGGATATTTGCAGTTGCGATTACTTATATCATTTTTATCGGTATTATTTTTACCATATTTTTCTTCGTCATACCCGTAATAATCGATCAATTCCGGACATTCATAGATAAATTTCCTTCATATATGCAGAATTTGACAAGGGTTATAAACGACTTTTTACAGAATAGCGTTATTATTAAAAATGTCGAGAATTTAATTGGCAAGGAGGTAATACCAAAGGATGCCAGCGGCATTACCCAGTATCTTATATCGAGGATTAATTTGGAAGAAATTGATATTTTCCAGAGAGCTACTATCCTGGGCAGGTCGGTACTAAATACAGTTCTTTACCTCGTAGTAGGACCTATCCTCGGAATATATATACTTACCCATACGGAGAAGATAAAAACCACATTTATAAAAGCAATTCCAAGAAGGTTTAAAAATCAGACCACTATTATTTTAGATAAGATCAATAAAGTCGGCGGAAGATATGTCAGAGGACAGATACTGGTATCCATTATTGTTGGGGTATTATGCACCATTGTACTTCTGATATTAAAAGTAGATTTTGCAATATTGCTTGGTTTCATTGCGGGACTACTCAATATCATACCACTCCTCGGTCCCATAATAGGAGCTATACCTGCCGCGCTGGCTGCACTTTTTATTTCACCGCTTAAGGCTCTGCTGGTAATTCTTCTATTCGTAGCTATTCAACAAATAGATAATTACGTTATTTCTCCAAATATAATGAAGTACCAGGTAGGAGTTCACCCCGGCATCATAATCTTTTCGCTGATGGCAGGCGGCGCTTTGTTTGGCGTATGGGGTCTTCTAATCGCCGTACCCACCGTTGCCATTATACAGGAAATATTAAGATACTATCTTCTGGAAAAAAATAAGATGACATCCTGATATATTTCTTTCAGAGGCTTTCCTGTTTTTTTTGCAAGCTTGCTGCATGACTCGAATTCAGGTGAAATATTTACTTTTTTCCCCTTGTAAGTACCGATTTTTACCTTAACTTCTCCATAAGGCAATTTTACAGTCTTAATTTCCCTGCTAATCGAATATCTTTTAACTTCTTCTTTTCTTATCCCCAGTGTTGTAGATTCTAATAATATTATATCAATAATTTCCGGCTCTGATTCCCTGCCGCAGAGAACACAAAGTTTAAAAGCAGGTCTGTTTTTTTTCATATAAATAGGTTCAACCCATACATCCAGTACTCTGTTTTTAAGTAATTTTTCCTGCAGGTAACCCATAATCTCAGGAGTGCTATCATCAATATTTGCAGAAAGCATAATCAGATTTTCTTCTTTGGGTTCATATCTGTCCCTCGCGACTCCTTTCAGGAGTCTTAAAATATTGGGGGTCTCTTTTTTTATATTGCTCCCTGCTCCGTAACCAATTTTTTCAATCTCCATAACGGGAATTCCACCGAATTTTGCCGCCAGAGTTTTAATTATGGCAGCGCCTGTAGGAGTGGTCACTTCAAAATCAAAATTTCCTCCATAAACCGGCATTTCTTTTAATATTTCTACTGTAGCCGGTGCAGGTACAGGTAATTTACCATGTGAACTATAGACAAAACCACTACCTAGCGGAATATTGCTGCTGTAAAATGACTCAATTTTTAAATTCTTTAAACCTATAGCGGTACTTACGATATCAATAATAGAATCTACTGCCCCAACTTCGTGAAAATGTATCTTATCTATATCATAGCCATGTACTCCGGCTTCTGCTTTCGCAATCAAATGAAAAGTATCCAGAGATATTTTTTTAACCCCTGTATCAAGGTTACTTTCACCGATTATTCTCTTAATGTCCTCATAATTCCTGTATGGCTGTGACCCGGTTACCTTTACATCAAAATTTTTTGCTTTTATGGAATTAACCTTTATTTCTTTGCAGTCTATGTTATATCCGGTAATGTTCAGCTTCTTCAGTTCATTTTTTAGATACAAAAAATCCAGCTCCAGATCAAGCAATGCACCAACCATCATATCGCCGCTTATTCCTGAGAAACAATCAATATATAAAACTCTCTCCATACTGCCTATCTCCATAATTTCTAAATTTTTTAAAACCACCCATCCCCTAAATAAATTCAAGGACCAAAATATTTTAACTCCAGAATATTATTTTACTAAGACTATTGCAAAAATACAGGTTTTTATGTATTTTTTTTATGTCCATTTGTAAAAATAAAAAATAATGATGAATAATAAAAAGAGCAAAATTTCAGAAAAAAAATTCTTTAAGTTAAAAAAAATTATTAAAGAAATGGATTCTGTAATTATAGCATTTTCCGGCGGCTCTGACAGCAGTTTCCTTCTGGCTACAGCCGCAGAATTGCTTGGAGAAAAAGTAATTGCAGTAACCGCTAAATCGCCTACCTATCCCGGAAGAGAATTAAAGGATGCAAAGGCAATTGCAAATAGATTAAACTGCAGGCATATAATCATAAACACAGATGAACTGGAATTAGAGGAATTCATAAACAATCCCAGAAACAGATGTTATTTTTGCAAAAAAGAACTTTTCTTGAAATTAATCTCCATGAAGAATAAATATAAATTTAATTTTGTCGCAGATGGAACCAATTATGATGATTTAAATACAATTCGTCCCGGGCTAAAAGCCTTAAAAGAACTGGGAATAAGAAGTCCCCTTGCCGAAGCCGGACTGACCAAAGAAGAAATAAGGAAACACTCTAGACTGTTAAACCTATCAACCTGGAACAAGCCAGCCCTCGCCTGTCTATCGTCCAGATTTCCATATGGAGAAAAAATTTCAAAATCTAAGTTAAGAAAAATTGAAAAAGCCGAAAATTTCCTTTATTCCCTGGGTTTCAGGCAGATAAGAGTAAGATACCACCATCCTATTGCCAGAATAGAAATAGAAAAAGAGGAAATTCCCAGAATGCTTCAACATAATATCAGGGAAAAAATAATTAAAAGATTAAAAAAAATGGAATTTGAATATATCACTTTAGACCTTGAAGGTTACAGAACAGGAAGTATGGATAAATTATAGTAATAGAAAACAACTTTACTTTAATCAAATCATCAAACAGCAAGCATAAAACCGGATTAAAAAATATCACTCAATTTTTTTAAGAAATTCCTTATAATTCTTATTGTAGATTTCCTCAATTTCATCTTTTTTAAGACCAGAACCCAGACCTACTCTTTCCTGCATCCCTGATCTAAATAAATCATGATGGCTGTGAGCATCGCTATTTATTAAGAACTTAACTCCTGCTTCCCTGCCTATACTTACCACTATCCCATTAGTAAGGCTGTGACCGGCTCTGGAGGAAATTTCTATAAAAATACCATTCAGGGCAGCAAGTTTTGCTTCCTCTAATTTTATAATTCCGGGATGAGCCAGAAGGTCTATATATTTTGATTTAACCGCTTCCAGGTTTGTACCCGGCTCTACATTTTCCGCAATGCTCTCCCCATGGGCCACTACTATCTTTGCTCCCAATTCTTTGGCTGCCTTAGCCATATCATTTATACTCTTTGACGGGACATTTGTCAGCTCCACACCCGGAATCGCACTTATTTTCCAGTATTTCTCTGCAAGCTCGCAGTCCTTTTTTACTCTTGAAATTATAAAATCAAGATTCGAGTAGCTCCCGTGATCGGTCAGGGCTATGCACCGGTATCCGAGAACGACCGCAAACCTTATAAGCTCAATGGGACTATTTTCACCATCAGATAAAAATGTATGGGTATGAAAATCATATGTCATAAAAAACATTCCTTTCTCAATCCGCTTACAGACAATGAAAATAATATGGTTAATTCTATCAATATTATAGATATAAAACTATAATATTGTTGGAAGGCGCAACACACTTCTGACTTGATACATCTGTTTTTCAAACACAATTAATTAGAAATTTATCAAATAAAAAGCTAAAATACCATAGTATGTCTGGTGATAAAAATGCAAAATTTATTCTTGAGCTGAGCCATGATATTAAAAAAAGAGCACACTCAATACTCCTTATAATAAATGATAAAGGATTTAGCAAATTCGAAAATAACATTAAAAGATATTGAAAGGAATAAAAACTATCAGTGTTTAATTCATTAATAGAAATAATTGGCTTTTCAGTCTGTCATCAATTTTCTTCAAGAAGCCTTTTCATTGACAATATTGTCCTGCCAATTTGTTCCAGATGCAGCGGTATCTATACTGGCTTTTTTATTACGGCTGTTATTTTATTTATAATGTACAGAAAAAAGGAGAACGACCTTCCACCTCTTTATGTTCTTATAATCTTTGCCCTTTTTTTCTTATCCACCATAATCGATGGCATTGCTTCAAATTTTGGTTTGTATAACACAAACAATAATCTAAGATTTATAACCGGTTTTCTTGGCGGATCGTCAATTATGGTAATAATTTATCCTATTTTTATATTTCAATATTATAGACAGTCAAAAAAGGAAAAAATATTTAAAAAACCGGGTGAATTTATAATTTATGTCCTGATAGTCATAGCATTTATTACCATTACTCTGCTCAGGCTTAATTTTATGGGACATTTTTATTACTATTTAGCTACATTCTCAGTTTTATTTACTTTTTATTTTATTAATATGGTACTTGTATTATTAATCCCACTATTTTCACAAAAAGCATACAGGCTTGCAAGTAAGTACTTAATCTTACCTTCAATAATAGCTATTACCCTGTCATTAATAGAGTTACTTGCCTCCTACTGGTTCCACAAGCTCATAATCAGCTTTTAACCCTTAAAATTAAAACGGAGATAACCATTTAAAAATTGCCTTATAGCCAGGATTTTGCTCTTTTCACATAATAACTGTGTTATAGTATTTAAAAGACTTGAAGTTCATTAAATTAAAGTCAGCAGATTTAATAATACCTTAAGAATTACTGCAAGAATAATAGTCAGTGGATCCGCTTAAAACAGATTAATAAATCCATAATTATAATAAATGAAAAAGGTGGTTATGGTGGAAATTCCAACACCTAAAATTACCTGGTTCACTGTATGTTCTTTAATTCTTACTCTTGCCCACCCTATTACAGGAATAAGAGGAATCATAAACAGCATCCACCTGCCGAATAAAATATTAAAGGTAATGACTATAAAAGTTATCCAGCTGGTATGCAGACTAATTTTCCAGAAATAGGTTATGATAGTTAAAATAATAGTGGAAACTATACTTACTGCAAATATGGATTTTAAAAATAAAGGTCCATCCAGAACATATAGAATAATAAAACATATTATATAGCTTACACAGGAAACAAGTAGAGGTTTTATTCTGTTTTCTTTTTTAGGTATGTGCATATGATCTATCTCTTTTTTCTTATATAAAAAACCTATATAGAGATAGGGTATTACTGTTCCAAAAAGAAGACATAGAAAAGCCCAGCCAACAGCTTCAATTTTATTATCTACAACTATTAAACAAATAATTAATAAAATAGGTATAGATATAAATGATCCGTCAAAAATATATGATATTATTTTTGCAAACTTATTCAATAAAATCCCTTCTGTTTTTACTCCCAAAAATAAATAATTTTACATTTACAGTTAATAAAATAGACTCTTTTAAGATCAAGAGTCTATTATAATAAAATGAATTAATTTTTAAAATAAATTCAATATATTATTCCACTACTTTTTCATTGGATTTTTTGGCCATATAAACTTTCCTATCAGCCTCAATCATAAAATTCTTAATACTGCATCCGTCCCTATAATATTCTATGCCCATACTTAAGTCCAGACTTTCATAATTTAATTTTAAGAACTTATCTCTAATTCTGCCTGCAATTTCCTGTGCAATTTTCCCTTCGGCCTGGTTGATTATTATCAGAAATTCATCTCCCCCAAACCGGAAGCCGAGATCAACACCTTCTCTTATGTTTTTACGGATAATATTACCTAAACTTTTAAGTAATTTATTTCCACTTTCATGACCATAATTGTCATTATATTTTTTAAAATTATCGATATCGAACATTAGAATTGCAACTCTTTCTTTTTTTCTTCTTCCCCTGCTAATCTCCTCACTCAACCTTCTATCCAGATACCTGATGTTATAAAGCCCGGTTAAATAATCGACGTATGTAGATTTTACAAGTTTCCTCTGGAGCTGTTTATAGGAAGTTATATCGGCAAGAGTAGAAACCACAAATAAAATATTACCATCATCATCCCTAACAGGGGAATTACTTGCCAGAGCGTTAACGATGGTGCCGTCACTTTTTAAGAATTCTATTTCATAATTCAGTGCTGTTTTGCTATTAACAATTTTTTTAAATCTTTTTCCTTTATGTTTGGATGAAAGAAGACTTAAATATCTTTTCCCCATCAGTTTATCGGGGTCATATCCATAATCCCTGATCTTCTCATTTACAAAAAGGATATTATTTTTAATGTCTTTTATTACAAATATTTCATTAGTGTGCTGAAGTATTTTCTCTATATATGGTAAAAACTTATTTAACATTTTATTCTGTCAATAAAATGATATAAAATTTAAAAAATTTATTCAATTTTAATAAATTTAAAGGACTTTGACAAATAAATCAACGATATTTTCATATAATATAACAATATTGAATTATAGTAAATATGTCTGCAATAATATTTACTCCACTGTAGCCCGGTTCCCTCGCGACTGCACACATAAATTATTGACAGTAGTCAAAATCAGTGATAGTTTTTTCTTCACACTATTAAAAAAAATTAAAAAAATTAAAAAAATTATGAATAGGAATTTAAAATATATCTACTTTGACCACAGCGCCACTACTCCGGTACTACCAGAAGTGGTAAAGGTAATTGATGATTGCTTTACAACTTATTATGGCAATGCATCGGAACCGCATTCGCCCGGAATTAAAGCCAGGGAAATTCTGGAACATTCCAGAGAAATAGTTGGTAAATCTTTAGGAGCTAGTCCAAAAGAAATAGTATTTACCGGCAGCGGAACAGAAAGTGATAATCTTGCAATAATTGGAGCAGCGGAAGCATATAAGAAAAAAGGTAACCATATAATTACATCTGAAATCGAACATCCTGCTGTTCATATGCCTTTGAAAAAACTGACCCGATACGGTTTCAATGTAACCTATATCCCGGTAGATAAATTTGGCATGGTTGATCCCTCTGATGTAAAAAAATCCATAACCGCTAAGACCATACTTGTAACCATTATGCATGCAAATAATATTGTTGGAACTATCCAGCCTATCGGTGAAATAGGGAAAATATTAAAGGAACGCAATATTATTTTTCATACAGACGCAGTTCAGACATTTTCTAATATAAAAACGGATGTTAATAAATTAAATATTGACCTGCTTTCGCTTTCCGGCCATAAGATATATGGCCCCAAAGGGGTGGGAGCTCTTTACATAAGAAAGGGCACAAGGATCATGCCCCAGATTCTTGGAGGGGGGCATGAGAGAGGAATAAGATCAGGCACCGAAAACATACCGGGAATTGCAGGACTGGCAAAGGCTGCCGAACTAGGACAGAGGAATCTTTCAGATAGAATAATAAAAGTTACAAAAATGAGAGACTATTTGATTAGTAGCCTTCTGGACAAAATTGATGAGGTTAAATTTAACGGCCACCCTGCTGAAAGACTGCCCGGAAACTGCAACTTTTCATTTAAATACATAGAAGGAGAATCAATAGTATTAAAGCTTGACTATGCCGGCATTGCTGCATCAAGCGGTTCTGCCTGTTCTTCTTCATCATTAAAACCCTCTCATACGCTGGTTGCAATGGGCCTTTCAAATGAGGAGTCTTATGGGTCCCTGAGAATTACCCTTGGTTTTGAAAACACAAAAGAAGAGATAGATTATTTTCTGGAAGTCATTCAAAAAATAATATCGGACTTGAGAAAAATTTCCCCTTTATATAAAAAATAAAGTAAACTCTATAAAAAGAGTTATAATTTAAAATATAATTAAAAAATTTAAAACTTGCAGTCAATAAATCTTAAAAAGGAGTAAAAAATATCTACTATAAGATTATATCTGGCACAAATAAATCCAACCGTTGGAGATCTTAAAGGAAACTATAATATTATTGCTTCCCATATCGAAGAAGCAAAAAAAAATGACGTGGATATAGTGGTATTTCCGGAGCTTTCCATTACCGGATACCCGCCGGAGGATCTGCTTCTTAAGAAAGCTTTTATTGATGAAAATATCAGTTATCTGGATAAGCTTAAAAAAATTGCTATAAACATTATTGCCGTCGTTGGTTTTGTTGGCAAAGAACATAGTGAAATATACAATTCAGCAGCATTGCTTCATAACAAACAGGTGAGAGCAGTATATAATAAACAGTTTCTACCAAACTACTCTGTTTTTGATGAGGAAAGATATTTTAAAAAAGGCAGCATAAGCTATATTTTCAAAATAGCAGAAACGCTTATCGGAATTAATATATGCGAAGATATATTCCACCCTTCCGGACCGACAAAAATTCAGTCCATAATAGGTGGAGCAGAACTTATAATAAATATATCCGCATCTCCTTACCATACCGAAAAAATCAAAGAAAGAAAAAAGGTTTTATTTGATTCAGCCATAGATAACTGTGTGAATATTGCTTATTTAAATTTAGTGGGAGGTCAGGATGAACTGGTATTCGATGGAAATAGCTTAATCATCAACGAAAAAGGTAATATTCTGGGTCATGCAAAACCGTTTAAAGAAGATATACTGATATATGATCTTGATACCGGAGGAATAGTGACAGCAAGGTTAAAAAATTCCAAATTTAAAAGTCAGAGAACTGAAATGGAGAGATATTATAAGCCTTTGCCTTTAATTGACTTAAAATATTATAAAAAAAGGGAAAAAAGAAATACAGGAGATAAAACCGTTTCCAAATATAATCGGTACATTTGCTGCACTGAAGATGAAATACTTCAGGCCTTAATTCTGGGAACCAGGGATTATGTTAACAAAAACAAGTTCGATAAAGTAATTATAGCATTGAGCGGAGGCATTGACTCTGCTCTAACCGCGGTAATTGCCACTCTTGCCCTGGGAAAGAAGAGGGTTAATGGAATCCTGATGCCCTCTCTCTATTCATCCAGGGGAAGTATTGATGATGCAATAGAACTATCCCACAATCTCGGTATCAATTTCTTAAGCATTCCCATTTCAGATATTTATGACAGCTATCTTGAAAATTTAAAGGCTATATTAAAACACTCCGAAATCAACATCACCAAAGAAAACATACAGGCACGAATCAGGGGAAACATTTTAATGGCAGCAGCTAATGAAAACAGCTGGCTGGTGTTATCTACGGGCAATAAAAGTGAGATAAGTGTGGGATACTGCACCCTTTACGGAGATATGGTAGGAGGATTTTCGCCAATTAAAGACGTGTATAAAACAATGGTTTACAAAATCTGCAGATATATCAATAAAAAATATTCAAATATAATACCCAAAAAAATAATTACCAAAGTTCCCTCAGCAGAGCTTAAACCAAACCAGCAGGACGAAGATAAATTACCTCCATATAAAATCCTGGATCCCATACTTAAAGCATATATAGAAGATGATCTGGATTACCGTTCCATTACAAAAAAAGGATTCGATAAAAAAATAGTCAAAGAGGTTATTGACATGGTAGACTCTAATGAGTATAAAAGAAGACAGGGTTCTCCCGGCATTAAAATAACCCCAAGGGCATTCGGCAAGGATAGGAGATATCCTATTGCCAATAATTTTAAGTTGTATTAAACCACCAGTTAATAAGAGCTTTTACTTTCGGAAGGAGTTTAACAAATTGAATCTAAGCCGCTTAAAATGCAAGTCTAATTATTCCTGGGAATTTTTTTCTAATGTTTCCAGAAAAATCTTGACTACTTTAGGATCGAACTGAGTCCCACAGCATCTTTTTATCTCTTTTATTATTTCCTTTTTTGCCATCTTTTTCCTGTATGGTCTGTCTGTGGTCATAGCCTCGTAAGAATTGATAAGTAGTGATATTCTTGAAAGTATCGGAATCTCTTTACCCTTTACTCCTCTTGGATACCCCTCACCATTGTACCATTCATGGTGGGAGAGTATAGCTTCTGCTATAGGCTTAAGTACCGCTGATGATTCTGCGATACGGTATCCTATCTCGGGAAGCTTTTTTATTATCTTCCATTCCTCTTTGGAAAGCCTTCCCGGCTTTGACATTATTTCATCTGCCAGCGCTAATTTTCCTATATTGTGCAAGTCCA